>CAYVDZ010000107.1:0-11112 GCA_964450575.1 uncultured Opitutus sp. | reverse complement strand
CGACGATCACGGCAGATCGAGAAAGCGCGCGGCGTTTCGCCAGGCGATCGCTTCGTAGTCCGCGGGTCGGAGCGTCTCGATGTTGGCCAACTTCACGAGTGATCCGCCGATATAGTCGAACGGCGCATGCGAGCCAAACGCGATCGCCCCGACTCCCAGGGTCTCGATCAACTTCGGCACGTCCTTCCGAAACACCACCTGCAGGCGCGCCAAGTCGATCAGGCACCGGCCTTTGATGCCGGCGTCGACCAGGCGTTTGCCGTCGAGTCCCGCCCAGTTAACCAGCATGAACTTCAAACGCGGATACGCCTGCGCGGCCTCAAGCACGGCGTTAAGCTGCAAATCCTCCGCGCGATCAAAGGCATGCCGTTGCCGGCGATCCTCGAGACGCTGCGTGAGTAAAACCGGCAGCCCATACTCCGCGATCTTGGCCAACGCCGCCCGACCCTGCGCGTCGGCGAGGCTGTAGCCGTGATGCTCCGGCAGGAGTGTGACGACCTTCATTTTCCACTGCTCAACACACTCCGCGAGGTCGCGCTCCCAACCCACATACTTCGGATTCACTGTCGCGACAGGAATCAACCGCGACGCATGAGCGCGCGTCTCCGCGAAGAGTTCTTCATTGCCACGATGCGCGTCGCGATAAAAGACCGCGTGCAGGGAAGAAACCACCGCGCGATCGATGCCGTTGCGGTCGAGATGCGCCACAAACGCAGCGGCGGAATTATTCCGAAGCTGGCGAAACGGGTAGTGTCCGAGGAAGGCATTCACATCGATGATCATGCGGTCCTCCGATCCAGGATGCGCTGGAAATTGCGCCAGAAAATATCCTCGCGCTGCTCGGACGTAAGATCCGCGGACAGCACTTTTCCGACGCAGCCCTCCATCGTCGCGTCCGTGGCAAACAACACCCGCTCGTGTCCGAGCTCGCGCACGCACCGCTCGATCGTCTGATCGTTCAGCACGCTCCCGCTCGTATCCAGAAAGACATTGCGGCACTCCCGCAGCCCCTTGATCGCCCACTCCCAGTCCCCGCCGCCGTTGACGTGTCCGAGAATCAAGAGCAGTTCCGGATAACGCTGCGACAACGCACAGAAATCGAGCGCGTGCGACGTCTTCGGCTGGGCCGCGAGGGTCTTGGGATCGGTCAAGAACGCCGAATGCCCAAGGAAAGGAATCCGCCGCTGGATACACTTCTCCGCCACCGGGAACACCAACGGATCGGTGTATTTGAACTGGTTATACAGCTTGACCCCGATCATCCCGGCATCGAGACAGCGGTCGATCTCATCCAAAGCAGCCGCACCGTTGCCAGGTTGCACAAAACAATAGCCGCTGATGCGCTCCGGATAGCGTTTCATCGCCGCCAGCACCGCGTTGTTGGACTCCCTTACGACTTCATTGTCGGCCATGATCCCGCCCGTGACAGGTCGCGAACAGAAGAGGCGCTGAATCCCGAGCGCATCCGCGGCTTCGATCAGATCCTCAACTTCCGCCCAGTTGGAATTGGGTCGGTGGCCGAAACCGAAAACATGGTTATGCGCATCGAACTTCCGCAGGCTGCGCCAGTCCGCCGGCAGACCTTTTCCACGGGGCGGCGAAGTGGCTCCCACCGCAGGACTCGTTGCCGCACGTCCGGAGGAAATCGCGCCCGACGCCGTGAGACCGAGTGCGCCTAAACTGACGCTGGTTTTCAGGAAGGCTCGTCGTTGCATGAGCGGAAAATCGTTTCGTTACGAATCAGAGATTCAGATCGCGGTGCGCGGTCCGCAGGACGGCGGCAATATAATCCATGTCCGCCTCCGTGTGCGTCATCCCGACCGGGATGACGACAAATCGATGAATCAGGTCCTCGGTGCGCGGGAAATTCTCCACCCGGTACGCGGGCTCCGGCCAGTCCGGACCAACCGCAAACGGACTCGCTCCGGGGGCGTGCGCGAGCCCGGTGGCCACGTAGGCGCGGCGATACTGCGCGTAGGTGCCCGTCATCTGGTCGCACGGAACGCCGGCCTCTTTCAGGCGCTCGCGAACGGCGTCACGGATTTCTGGAGACGCCACCCAGAAGTAAGTCTCGAAACCGGATTCGCCGTCCGGATCGGGGATGGGTCGCATCGAAAAGCCGCTCAACCCGTCCAGCTGCGCTCGCAGCCGGAGGCTCATCCGCCGGCAGTGCTCGCGGATCTGATCCACCTTCCGCAGCTGCGCCACCGCCACCGCGCCGGTCAACTCCGACATCCGAAACTGACTGCCGCAAAACGCGGGTTCGTTGGCTGCGCGTTGCTGAGCATGGAAATCGCGAAACTGTCCGAGGTCGTGCATTCGCACGGCGCGTTCGAAGAGCCGGGGATCGTTCGTCACTACCAGTCCGCCCTCGCCACTCGTGATCGTTTTCTGCTGCTGAAAGCTGAAGATCGCGATGTCGCCGATCGAGCCCACGCGGCGTCCGCGGTAGAACGCTCCGGGACTTTCCGCACAATCTTCCAGTAACGCGATTCCGCCCGCCCGCGCCTCTACAAGCAGCGCATCGAGATCGGCGGCGACGCCTTGGAAATGCACCACGAGGGCCGCTTTGGTCTTCGGCGTGCGCAATCGCGTGATCTCGCCCGGCGCAAGACAGAGAGACTGGTCAACCTCGGCGAGGACCGGCTTGCCGCCCACCCGCACGACCGCCGTGAAACACGATACCCAACTCCACGCGGGCACGATCACCTCGTCGCCCGGTCCCACACCCAACGCCGCCAGCGCCACTTCCAACGCGGCCGTTCCGCTCGTGACGCCGAGGACGAAACGCACGCCCAGCATCGCGGCTGCTTCCCGCTCCAGCGTCGCGACCATCGTCGGCGGCGACTGCGGATTGGGACCGTAGTAGCGGAAGAGCGACTTGCTCCGCAGCACTTGTAACACGAGTTCTTCCTCCTCCGCTCCAATGAGCGACCAGCCCAACGCCGGCGCAGGAATGGTCCGCCGGGGGAGCGGTGGCCGCGCGGATTCGCGGTCGTGAGGAGGGGGCGATGACACCTTTACGGCTGCGTCGATTGACATGGCGAGAAAAGCTCCAGCACCTGAATCAGGTTACGGGCAATATGGTAAGGGTCTTTGACCGGAAGTGCCACCACGCGCTCCAACGGCTGACCGGCGCGATCGCGAATTTGGATCCATTCACCGATTGCCGCATCCGGCTGCGGGAATACGCGAAACGCGTACTCGAACACGCGATCGAACCAGCGACGCGCCGAGGGGTTGCCCGTCAATCGAAACCAGAGCAAAGCCGTGTAGATCGCTTCCGAATGAACCCACCAAAGTTTGGTGTTCCACGAGCTGTTGACGGAATGCTCGTAACGCGAGTCGCCCGGTCGCCCCTGCGGCGGACCACCGGCATGATCCACGTAATGCAGTAAACCGCCAAACTCCTCATCCCAGCCGCGCACCAACGCGAACTCCACCGCTTCCGTGGCGCGCGCCAGCCAGTCCGCGCGCCCTTCCCGGACCGCGACTCCCATCAGCATCCACAACCCCTCGAGGGCATGGCCGGGATTGATATGGCGGGCGACCACCGTGTCATGATCCGCTTCCGACTTCGGCCACAGCTCGACCAGTTGACCACCGGGACGCATGAAGACTTCGAAAATCTTCGCCGCGGCCGCCGTACTCCGCGCTCGCGCCAAGTCCGTCCTCGTATCCGACAAACCCATACACGCCGCGTGCAGCACGAGCGTGACGTTGAGGTGGATCATGGTGATCGCATGAGAATGATAACCATCCGGAATCGGGTCGGGATGAGTGGGAAACCCACCGGCAGCAATGCGTGCTTCGATGCTTTCCAGCAGGCGCCAGGCTGCATCCAGGCGGGCGGGATCCTTGGTCACGCGCGCGAACTCCGCCAAGCCCATTGTCACGAAGCAATCCGCATAAATGCTGGGCGCCGGCCCTGCTCCCGGGACTGCCTCTTAGACGCGTCCGTCTTCAGTCAGTAGAAAGGCACAACGCCCGTCCGGCAGGAATGCATGGGCTTCAAGGAAGCCGATCGTCTTCGCCGCTTGCGCGGTGAACGGCTCCGGGTCGGACTCGGACAGCAGGCGGCGAGCGGACACCTCCGCGAGCCGTGACCAGAGCCAGGCGAAGCGGCCTTGCGACCAGGTAAACTTGTCGCGCCGGACTCGCTCGGTCCCGGCGTTGTTCCAGCAGTTCAAAACGCCTCCGCGCTCGCGATCGACGGTCCGCCACCAAAACGGCAGGATCGAATCCTCCAGCGCTGCGCGCACCGTGGGCTGCACCGCCGCAACCAAATCACTCCAGCCCACCGGAGGCGCCGGCATCACGGACGAACGTTGGACCATGGAGGAAATCAACGGGCAATCGAGGTTTGGGCGGCGGATAAAACGGCAGGCGTATCCGAAGAGAGAGCACGCACCAAGTCGTCCACTGCAGTCGGCACCGGATGGCGCCGGTTCACCCAAGCCAGGGCGGAGAACACGAGGAAGGATGTGCCGATCGGAGCGATCACGCGCACATCGAGCGGAGCGTTTAACACGGCGGTCGTAAGGGCGAAGGCCACAAATCCGGCGATGATGGAACTGATCGCCGCCCGGGCATCCGCATGGCGGAAGGCCGGCAGCAATCCGAGCAACATGGGCACCGAGACGGGTCCGACCAAAGCCCCGAACCAGGAGATGATCAGTCCCAATACGCCGCCAAAGCGCTCGGCCTCGATTCCGATGACGAGCGTGAGGAGGGTAAATAGGAGCGTGGTGATTCGGGCGATCCGGAGCGATTGCCGCTGACTCATATTGCGGAATCGCACCGACGCAATCGGCAGGATGTCGCGGGTGATGACCGAGGAGATCGTGTTCGTATCCGAGGTGGTCATGGACATGGTGGCTGCGAACATCGAAGCAAGGACCAAGCCCACCAACCCGGCGGGCAGGAACTGCTGCGTGAGCAAGACGTAGGACTGGGTCGGATCCGCCAAGTTGGGCAAGAGCAAGGGCGCGGCCCACATCGGGAAAAACATAAACAACGGCCAGATCAGGTAGAGCCAGCCTGACAACTGGGCGGAGCGGCGGGCGCTTTCCGCGGACGGAGCCCCGATGTAGCGGGTCGCCAGGTTCCAAGTACCGCCGTTATAACTCAAAGTCGCGACGGCGATGTAACCGAAGAAAAACAGCGGCGTGTACGGACCGTTGAAAAAACTGGCGTTCCCCTCCGGAAGCCGGTCCCACATGGTCCAAATGCTGGAAGTGCCACCAAGGTTGGCGACGACGACGGCGAAGAGCACGAGCCCGGCGGCGACCTGGACCGCGAACTGGGCGAGGTCAGTATAAAGATCCGCCCAGAGCCCGCCGATCGTGATGTAAAAGAGCGACACGCCACCGGAGATCCAGATTCCGGTGGAGATTGGCAGGCCGGTGAAACCGTGCAGCAGGATCCCGATCGAGGCCCATTTCGCGCCGACATCGAAGAGTTTCAGCAAAATCCCACTCCACGCCATCAGCTGTTGGGTCGCGATGTTGTACCGGAGCGCCAAATATTCGGTCGGCGATTCAATGTTCTGAATGGCGCGCAACCTCGCCCACCGGGGAGCGAACCAGCGGGCGCCGACGAAACAGGCGATCACAATCGAGCCCGCCCACCAAACGTACAAGGTAAACCCATATTGGTAGCAAATCGCTGCATAACCAACGAATACGACGCCGCTATGCCCGGAAACGTGATGCGAAATCCCGCCGAGCCACCAGGGGATCCGCCCGCCGGCTACGAAATAATCCTTGGAGCCTCCGATTTTACGCAAGGACAGCAGGCCGATGCCGGCCACCACCAGAAAGGACAGACCAATGACGATATAGTCGATAGTTTGCACGTGACGCTCCCGCTGACGCAGAAAGCGGCGTTCCCACCAGGAAACACCCCTTCATGCTCTGTAACCATACAGTTACCGCTCCAACCCGGGGCAAGCCAAAAGGTGCCGGAACCCGACCTGGGAATCCCACCTTTTCGCCTGACCCGCTTCACGGATGCACTCTGCCCTTTACATGCGCCCATCGTGCGTCGACGATCCGCGGGAATTCCGGCTCAGGCTCGCAAATTTCTCTTGTACGCGAGGCGTCACCTACGTAACTAGGCGGTTACTCTATGTCAGCTGTTTCTCCCACGTTCACCTCTTCTTCAGACTTGCCCTGCCGGCCGGAAGACGTGGACGATTTCCTCAGTCGTCCGACCCCTCGAGCAGTCGAAGTGATCGCCCGCACGGCCGGGCCCTTCATTGTGCTTGGCGCGGGCGGAAAAATCGGACTCCACCTCTGCGCGATGCTGCGTCTGGCGCTGGATCAACTGGGGCGCAAAGACCGGGTCCTGGCCGTTTCACGGTTTAGCACCCTGCGTGATCGGGCTGCGTTTGAAAAACGCGGAATTGAAACGCACGCCTGCGATTTGGGCGATGCGACCAGCCTGAACGATCTGCCGGATGCCCCGACCGTATTTTTCCTCGCCGGTGTGAAGTTTGGCACCGCGGCCTCCCCCGGGCTGCTTCACGCGATCAACGTCGAAATCCCCCACCGGGTCGCCGACAAATTTGCGCGGTCCCGGATCATCGCGTTTTCGTCAGGCTGCGTCTATCCCTTCGTCACCGCCGCTTCGGGTGGCGCCCGGGAAGATACGCCGCCGTCTCCGGTCGGCGAATACGCCGCGTCCTGCATCGCGCGCGAGCAGGCCTTTACCGAGGTCGCCGCCGCCCACGGTACTCCGGTGGCGTTGGTGCGGTTGAATTACTCGACCGAGCTGCGTTACGGGCTGTTGGTCGACATCGCTCAGACTGTGTTCGCCGGGCGCCCGATGGATGTGACCACCGGTCACGTGAACGTCATCTGGCAAACCGAAGCCGTGGCCCACAGCATACAGTGCCTGGAGGTGGCCAGCGCCCCAGCGGTGCCGATCAATGTAACAGGAGCAGAAACGCTGTCCGTGCGTGATCTCGCCCATCGTTTCGGAGCGGCCTTCGAGCTGCCCGTCACGATCACCGGAACCGAGGCCGAAACCGCCTGGCTGAACAACGCCTCCCACTCGCACCGGCTTTTCGGTCGCCCGCAAATTTCCGTCGATCAGATGATTCAGTGGATCGCCGCATGGATTAAACAAGGCGGCGAAACCTGGGGCAAACCCACAGGTTTCGAGCGCCGCGACGGTCGGTTCTAAGCGCTCTTTGCGTCCCTGCCTGATGCCATTCTCACTCCGCTCCCACTTGCGCGAGGGACAGGTGATTCCAGCCCTGCCGCTCGCACTCCAACGCACCCGGCGATGGGACGAAGCCCGACAGCGGGCGCTCGTTCGCTATTATGTCGATGCCGGCGCCGGCGGCTTGGCGGTGGGCGTACATTCGACGCAGTTCGCCATCCGCGATGCCAAAGTCGGACTCTACGCGCCCGTGCTGGAACTCGCCGCGCAGACGGCCGGCGCCTGGCTGCAGCCGAAGCCGCGTCCGTTCGTCCTAATTGCCGGTTTGTGCGGCAAGACTGCCCAAGCATGTAACGAAGCTCGGATCGCCACCGGATACGGATATCAGGCCGGACTGCTGAGTCTCGGCGCCTGGGCCAATGACAAAGAATCAGAAGTCCTCGCCCACTGTCGGGCCGTCGCCAAGGAAATCCCCCTCATCGGTTTTTACCTGCAGAATGCCGTCGGTGGTCGCGTGTTTTCCTACCGGTTCTGGCGCGACTTCGCCGAAATTCCGCAGCTGGTCGGAATCAAAATCGCGCCCTTCAACCGTTATCGCACGATCGATGTGGCGCGGGCGGTGCTCGAGGCCGGCCGCGATGATGTCGCGCTCTACACGGGCAACGACGACAACATCATCGCCGATCTCCTCACTCCGTTTACCTTTGGGGGTCGGACCCGCTTTATCGACGGAGGCTTGCTCGGGCAATGGGGCGTGTGGACGCAGGCAGCGGTCACGCTGTTCAACGAGATCAAGCGCGCCCGGAAGAAGCCCCGGATCGACGCGTCGTGGCTCGATCGCAACGCCGCGCTCACCGATATGAACGCCGCCCTTTTCGATGCGGCGCATAACTTCGCCGGCTGCCTTCCCGGAATTCACGAAGTGCTGCGGCGCCAGGGATTGTTGCGCACCACCGCCTGCCTTGATCCGCACGAGCAACTGTCTCCCGGACAGGCGCGGGAAATCACGCGAGTGGCGGCAGCGTATCCATGGCTCGTGGACGACGCGTTTGTGGAGGCCAATCGCGCCCGTTGGATCGAGTGAACGACTCGATAATCTTTTCAAGCTGACGATTCTTCATGCCCTCTGATCGCACGCCCTCTGTTCCCGCACCGCGCTGGTTTGATTTTCAGGTCAACGGCTTTGGCGGCGTCGATTTTCAATCCGACGCGCTGACGCAGGCGGAACTCGAACACGCTGTTCGGGTGATGCGGCAACACGGCGTGGCGGGAATCTTCGCGACGTTGATCACCGACGAGGTCGACGCGCTCTGCCGGCGATTGGAGTCCATTGAGCGGTTTCGAGCCGCATCGCCGGCGATCGCGAGCGCGATTGTCGGTTATCATATCGAGGGCCCGTGGTTGAGCCCTGAGCTGGGTTATCGCGGAGCCCATCCGCCCGAGCCCATGCATGCGCCCTCGCTCGCCGAATTTGATCGGCTGCAAGCAGCCGCGGGCGGCCACATTCGCTTGATTACACTGGCTCCGGAATGGCCGGGCAGTGCGGAATGTATCGAGGCGATCACGCGGGCCGGCGTGCATGTTTCGCTGGGACATACCAACGCATCCGACGCCCAGATCGATGAGGCGATTCGCGCCGGCGCACGATTCTGCACCCATCTCGGCAATGGTGCGCCCCTGCAATTGCACCGGCACGACAATATCATTCAGCGCCTGCTTGCCCGGGATGAGTTAATTGCCTGCTTCATCCCTGACGGCGTGCACCTGCCGCCGTTCGTGTTGCGGAATCTCGTTAGAGCGAAGCCGGAGGGGAAGGTCCTTTTCACCACCGACTGCATGTCCGGAGCCGGCGCGGGACCGGGACGCTACCGCATTGGAAAACTCGAAATCGAAGTCGGCGCCGATGGGGTGGCCCGCCAACCGGGCGGACAAGGTTTCGCCGGCTCGACTCTGGCTCCAGACGAAGGCGTGCTCCGGACGGTCGAATACCTCCAGCTACCGCTCGCCACGGCGGAAGAGCTCTGGTCAACCATCCCCGCGGCCGCGTTTGGCGTTCAGCTCCCCGCCCCCCTTTCTTCATGAGCGTATCCACGTCCCATTACACCACCGCCGGCCGACTGGCCGTAGAAATTCATGCTGATCGCGCCGGCCTCGGCCTCGCGGCGGCCCGCGCGGCGGCAGCTTACATCCGCAGTGTCATCGGCGAGCGCGGCGAAGCCCGCGTAATCTTTGCGTGCGCGCCGTCCCAGGATGAGTTTCTCTCGTCCCTCATCACGGTGTCACGTGAGGCGCCCACTGAAGTCGACTGGAGCAAAGTGACGGCGTTTCACATGGACGACTATGTCGGACTGCGCGGGACCCATCCGCAAAGCTTCCGGCATTACCTCCAGACCCATCTGCTGCAGCACGTCGGCATCACGCGCTTCCATCCGCTTCCGGCCGAGGAACTCGACGGGGCGGCGGTCTCGACGCGTTATTCGGCGCTCCTGGCCGAGAAACCCATTGATCTCATTTGCATGGGCATTGGCGAAAACGGACACATCGCATTTAACGATCCGCCGGATGCGAACTTCGAAGATCCGGCTTTGGTGAAGATCGTCGAACTGGACGTGACCTGCCGTCAGCAACAGGTCAATGACGGCTGTTTCCCCTCGTTCGCCGAAGTGCCGCGTCACGCGTTCACGTTGACGGTGCCAGTCTTTCGCCGCGCTCGCCGGTTAAGCATTCATGTGCCCGGTCCACGCAAGGCCGCAGCGGTCAAGGCGACGATTGAAGGCAAGATCACGACGGAGTGTCCGGCGTCCATTCTTCGCCTGCATCCGGATGCAACCCTGTACATTGACGCAGCAGCGGCGCAATCGCTGCAGCAGGGATGAGCAGCGCGAAGTCCTGACTTCGCCAAGGCTCCCTTTAATCAATCGGCCTCGAGTGCGCTCGGGGCCTATATACTTTATATCTGAGGAGAGACCGCCGGGCGCGGAGGGTAACTGCGCCCGCTTGGCCCGTCCTTCAGGCGATCGCGGGCTCTGTCAAATTCGTAGCCGCCACCGCAGCCGCGGCCGCCGCCACGGCATCGGCCGCAGGGTTGGCAATGCCATCGAAGACGAGGCGCAACACCTGGTTCAGGCCACGTTCCTTCACCTTGGCGTTGCCCAAATCCATGCCCAAACTCTGGGAGAGCGAGAAGCGGTTTGAATGATAGATGAAGCAAAGTCCGATGAAATGGATCATTAGATGCGTCACATCCAGATCCGGCCGAAACTCACCCGTCTCGACCCCGTTCTCCACAATGGTCCGGAAGCGTTCAAGAAACGGGTTCTTGGTGAGAAGATGATTTTCCTTGGTGAGATGCCGGCCCTTTTCAAGGTTCTCCCACTGCAGCAGCCGGGTGAACTCGGGTTCTTCGTCGAGAAACTCGAAATAGCTCTCGAGCAATCGGGACAGTTTTTCCCGCGGGCTGCGACCACGCTCCACGGCGTGAAACTCAATGCTCTCGATGCGTTGATAAACCTCGGAGAGCGCCGCCTCAAACAAGGCGTCCTTGCTGCCGAAATAGTGGTAAACCATCCGCTTGTTGACGCGGGCGCGGCCCACGATTTGGTCAACCGACACCGCATGAAACCCGTGAGTCGCAAACAGGCGAATGGCGGCTTGGAGGATCCGACGACGGGTGCGATCGGGGTTGCGCTGGACGGGTTGAGAAACGGGCATGGGGGGTTGGCGGAACCGTGGCAGATTACGAATTGCGTGAGAAGCGCAAACTCGGTCCGGCAGTTACTTAGCCGGTTACTTATCGGCAGATTCTCCTCGAACTCGCCGACTATTTCACGCTCGCATTCGAGCCGGGAGGAACGACCTCCGCGTCGTCCGTGGCGGTGACGCAGGCCGACGGTGAAATTCTTTGGCCCTGGTGAAGCGCCGCAAGTGCCCGCTCGCCCCCAAGCC
>CAYVDZ010000106.1:2517-11173 GCA_964450575.1 uncultured Opitutus sp. | reverse complement strand
ACTACCACCCGTGAAGTTCGACCCGGCCCGAAGCCGCGTCACGTTATTTCCCAAGGTCTCCTCCTGGCGGTGCCGGAAGGTTGGGACCTGCTCCCACCCGGAGATGCCGCACTCAGTCGTCGGATCAAGGAGGACGGGCCGGCGTGGACAGTCGTGGAATTGAAGGGCAACAAACGTTTCTCCCGCGGCATCTGGGCGCCCGCGCATCGGATCTCGGCGCTGCGCGCGCAACTGCTGGTGGAACGGGCCAATCCTGCCTACCAAAAGAAACTCGATGCCGGCCGCGAGCGACGCGCGGAAGCTCAGGTGGTTTATGCGGAGGATTTTCGCGGTGCGGTGCTGCGGTTTCTGAATTTCCACCCCGTTCATCACGCCGACGCCGAGCTCATCGCCGGGCGGATTGTGGCTCATGCGGTTCCAGTCGGCAGTGGGACGGTCGCCCGCACGCAACGCATTCCGATCGAGCAACGCGCGGAAGCGGCCACGATCGCGTGGTTGCGCCATCAAACGACCGCGTACGACCACATGACGATTGCACGTGTCCGCGGCGAACGGCGCGAAGTGCGCCGCATGCTCGCGCAGCGTTCACGCGATCTGCTCGAACGCTATCGTCAAGGCCGCGCCACAACTGCGAGCTGTCCCTTGCAGGCCGCGCTGCGACCCGCCCCGGTCGGTACACCGCGGTTCGTCTAGTTGATCGCCTCCGCGTGCCGATCGATCGGGCCAAAGCGCTCTTCTCCGCTCGATCCAGCGAGTCGGAGTTTTTCACCGGTTACTCCCGCGCCTTCGAAGCTCCGTTCATTAACTCACCGACATCCAGTTCGCCCCGAGTGGTCGCGTCGAAACTCCGCAACCCCTCGCCTTCGGCCGGGTGGAGTTTGCTGTCCAATTGATAACGGATGGTCGGCGAAGCGTCGCGCGAGAGCTCCGCGAGTTTTCGCATCAACGTGAGATTTTCCAGGTGCACGGTTACGGTCTGCGTCAGGGTTCCGAGCTGCGGCACCGTGATGCGTTCATTCGTAACCGCGCGCCCGACGTAGGTACCGTTGAACATCAAACGATGCACGCCGCCGACCAGCGTGACCGGCCGCGGCATCTCGTTCGTCAATCGCAAGGTGAGCACCGCCGTGGTTTCAAGCAGCGATGCCTCGGTCGGGAGGAGATTCGTCACGCTCAGGCTAAAGTCGTGTGACGGCGCTAAAAGCGTGGCGCAGCCACCGAGGCCGATGGCGAAAACGCAGGCGAGCACGCGGGCGAACGAACCACGGACCAACCGATGAGGGCGAAGCATGCGTTGACGACAGCAAAACCAATTCAAAGGTCCGCGTAACGTCATCGCCCACAAAACCGCTGCGCCGGCGGGAGCAGGTTTGACCACGGGAGCGGATGTGACTGGATCAAGCCCATGCCCCCACTCTCGCGTTTCCCTGCTTCATCCCGGCGTCAGTTTCTTGGAACCGCTGCCGGCACGCTCGCTGCCTTCGCACTACCGGGCGCCCAGGCGGCGACGACGTCCACTCCGGTCGTGACGCCGGCGAAGCCCGCGCGCAATCCGTTCACGTACCGATTCGCCATCGGCGACATCGAAGCGTGGTCGATCAGCGACGGCCACATGGTGTTTCGCGACGGCTTAAAGTTGATGTGGCCCGAGACGGATCGCGACGCCATGCGCGAGGACTTGGTCGCCCATGGCGAACGCACCGATGCGTTGCCATTATACGTGAATATATTGGTGGCGAAAATCGGCAGCGAAGTCGCGATCTTCGACGCGGGGTTCGGCCGTGGGCGCAATTCGGAAATCGGTTGGGTCGCCGAGGCGCTCGCCAGCATCGGGATTGCGCCGGAGCAGGTCACCGCGGCCTTCCTGAGTCACGCGCACGCCGACCACCTCGGCGGATTTGTCAGCGGTAACCGGTCGGTTTTCCCGAATGCTGCGGTTCATTGCTTGCAGACCGAGGTCGACTTCTGGCGCGCACCGGAACCCGATTTTTCCAAGTCACGCCGCGCGAAAGGCCCGCTCCCGGGAATGATCAAGGACGCGCGCGAAAAATTCGAGGTACTCCAGCCCAACTTGCAGCTTCACCGCGCGGCACGGAGCCTGTTGAACGGCGCGGTCACGATCGAGCCAGCCGCCGGCCACACGGCCGGGCATGCGGTTTTCCGACTTCGGTCCGGCAACGAGTCGCTGCTGCATTTCATGGACGTCGCGCATCATCACACGTTGATGTTCACGAACCCGGGCTGGAACATCGCCTTCGACCACGATCCCGAACAGGCGATGAACACCCGCAAACAGCTCTTCGCGCAACTCGCGGACACCGGCGAGCGGTCGTATGGTTTCCACCTTCCCTGGCCCGGCATCGGCCGCATCGCGCGAAGTGGTTCGGGCTATCGCTGGATTGGAGAACGCTGGAGCTGGGGTTCGTAACCGCGAGCGACGCCCGACGCGACCGACGCATCCATCCGCAGACAGAATTCCTCCCGTTCATCCGCGGCCGCCGATCAGTTCTTTCGAAACACGAGGATGTGCTGCCTTGGGAGCGTGCTGATGTTTTTCTCAAACGTCACCGGATGCACGCCAACTTCTTTCCGAACCTGAGCGGCGGTCATTTTGTGCAACGGCTTGATCGGCACCGCTGGGTCTTCACCGCGATATTCCACCAGCACAAGACGTCCACCCGGCTTGAGCGCGCGGACCATCGCCTGCGTCATCTCGTAAGGATAATCGAGTTCGTGATACACATCGACGAGCAGGATCAGGTCGACTGACGCCTCCGGCAGCTTCGGATCCTGAACCGTGCCGAGTGCCGGGCGCACAATATCCCCAACCTGACGTCGACGCATGTTGGCCATCAGGAGGTCGAGCATCTGCTGTTGAATTTCCACCGCAAAAACCTGACCAGTAGCGCCGACCTTCCGCGCCATGCGCCAGGAAAAATAACCGCTGCCCGCACCAATGTCCGCGACGATCGCACCGGGTTTCAAATCGAGCGCTTCAACCAAAAGATCCGTGCGTTCCTCCTCCTCCCGTTCCGGCCGTTCGAGCCAGCCCGCGGCCTGGTGTCCCATCACCTGCGAAATTTCCCGCCCGAAATAGAACTTGCCGATTCCGTCGCGGCTGGCGCGCCGGGTTTCGTAGCGTGCCTCCGCGGGTCGCGTCTCCTCGGCGGCGGGGCCGCTGGCGCTACCAGTTAAAATCAAAAGACCAACAAGAAAGGGCTTGAGCAGGCGCATGGGGAGAAGAGGGAACGCCACACAAAGCGCAGGTCCGGCAATTGTCCACCGAGAGGATTAGAACCTACTCTCGATTTACGTCCCAAACGATTTCACCGCGGTGGGACGACGCTGCGCGGTGCCTCCGTATTGCACGCGTCGGAACGAACGCGGATTGACGCACCGCGGTCCCGTGAGCACCACGTTCCCATGCTCTCACCCCGGACATTTCTCACCACCCTCTTGCTGGTATCCACGTTCGCGTATGCCGTTACACCCGCGATGGGCGCCAGCGATCACATCACTTATGCGGCCAAGCCCGGCCCCGGAGCCGGCCGTCATCTGGTGTTTCTTACCGGTGATGAAGAATATCGCGGCGAAGAAGGCCTGCCGATGCTCGCGAAGATTCTGAGCCAGCGGTACGGTTTCAAATGTACGGTTCTCTTCGCGCTCGATCCTGACGGCACGATCAATCCCGACAACAACGCGAGCATCCCGGGTATCGAAGCACTCGATACGGCCGACGGAATCGTCATGGCGCTGCGATTCCGGCAGTGGCCGGATTCGGCGATGAAAACCGTCGAGGCCGCGGTGGCGCGCGGAGTCCCGATCACGGCTCTTCGCACCAGCACGCATGCGTTTCGTTTCCCGGCGAACCACCCGGGCGCCTATAAACATTTCAATAATTTCGGTCGTGAAGTGCTCGGTGAAAACTGGGTGAGCCACTGGGGACCCAACCGGCAGGGCGCCACGCGCGGGGTGGTCGAACCCGGCGCCGAAAATCATCCCATCCTCCGCGGTGTCAAAGACGTGTTGGGCGACTCCGGCGTGTACGAAACCAATCCCGTGGCCGACTCCACTATTCTGATGCGCGGTGTCGTCTTGAAGAGCATGCGAGCGGACGACGCGCCGGCGGATTATCGGAAAACCCGAAAGGCCGACAATCAGGAACAAGGCATCAATGATCCGGCGATGCCAATCGTCTGGACCCGCGAGCATCGCCACGCGACTGGAAAGACCAATCGCGTTTTCTGTTCCACCTTAGGCGCCGCCACCGACCTCGCCAACGAAGGGTTTCGTCGCATGGTCGTCAACGGCGTGCTCTGGGGTTTCAACTTGGAAATCCCCGCGCAAACCGACGTTCGATATATTGACCCGTATGCCCCCGCCCCTTACGCCTTCAAAGGCTTCCGGCTGGGTATCAAGCCCGAGGATCACGCGTTGGGCAAAACGTTGCGGGCAGGCGATCCGCGTCCACCCGCTCCGCCCAAGGCACCCGGAGCCAACTCCCCAAAAAAGAAACAATGAGCGTCCCCACTCCGTCCGATCCATTGCACGGCGTCACGCTGGAGCGACTGCTCACCGAGCTCGTCGAGCACTATGGTTGGGACGAACTCGCGCAGAGGGTAAAGGTGCGCTGCTTCACCTCGAATCCGAGCGTCAAATCGAGCCTCACCTTCCTTCGCAAAACCCCGTGGGCACGGGAGAAAGTCGAAGACATCTATGTGCGTTGGAAACTGACCGGCGGGTAGCAGGGGCGAGGTGGCGGCACCGTACACTTGTCCTTGCCCGTCGCTTATCGCCAATCCGCTAGGCCTCCGATTTCGCGCAAGGCGAGTTGGCCATCGATTAGGTCCAGCGTTGCCTGGACCACCGGAATACTCTCATCAAGTTCGAAGGCTATCTCGTAGCGAATCTCGAGAATCCGGTCGCGTGGCATCTCCTTAATTACGCTCCCAATCAGAGCGCTGATCGCATCGGCTTGCTCGTGCAGGGGCAAGGCCGCCAGCGAGGCGAGAATCCGGGAAGTCATGTCGTCCTGCGAGTCCATGAGTGCTTCAACAATTGTCCAGTAAGCCGACGACTGGTTCCCTAAATCTCCGTTCGCGTTGCGGGCTTGTGTCGCACCGCCGGAGCGCTGTTGATTTCGGTTCATGCGCACCACCTGCTATCGTTGTTATTGGCCGACGACGCTTTGCTGGTGTTCGTCGATTACCGCGATGGCGACCCGGACAAAGTTCGTTTTGCTGATGCATCCGAAGGAGTTTAAAAAAGAGAAGGCGGCCACCGGTCGGCTGACTCACCTGTGCCTCGCCAACAGCGCCTTGCACATGGGCGTGGAGTTTGATCACGACGAAACCGTACAGGCGCTCATTCGCGATCCCGCCTATTTTCCCGTTCTGCTTTTTCCCGGCCGCGAAGCCCTTAATCTTTCCGAGCGTGAGGACATTCACTCCCGTCTGACCGCGTTCAACCCGGAGTTTGCGCAGCGTCCCCTGCTGGTCTTCATCATTGACGCCACGTGGGCGCTGGGACGGAAAATGCTGAAGCTGAGCCCGTGTTTACAGCGTCTGCCGCGCATCATGTTCACTCCTTCCGCGCCCAGTCGCTATATCATTAAACAACAACCGCATCCCAGCTGCCTTTCGACCCTCGAAGCGACGCACGAGTTGCTGTTGGCACTGGAGGGCGTCGGCCTCGATTCGTATCCACAACCCGAACAAATGCTCGGACTCTTCGCACGCATGCAGGAGATTCAGCTGCGTTGCGCCGCCGATCCCACGCGTGCGGGCTATCGCCGGAGCGCGTATCGGCCGCAAGCGGAACGGGTCCCGCCCCAAGGCACCAGCGGCAAGCGTCGAACGCGGGTTTTCAGCAGCCTCCTGTGAGCCAGGCCATCGACCAGTCCAGCGCGGGCGCCGCCGAGTGGCAGTGGTCCGTGGAAGTCCCAGGCGTCGCCTCGCATGAAACCGACGGCGCACCCCGCGCGTTTCTCTGGATCCCGCCCTCGTGTGACTTCGTTCGTGGCCTCGTCGTGGGCCAGCACACCATTGAGGAGGAGCCGATCCTTGAACATGCCACCTTCCGCGCGGAACTCGGCAGTCTGGGATTCGGGGCCATCTGGATTACACCTCCGCTCAACCTGATGTTCGAGCCGGCCGATGACGCTGGTCCGGCCTTCGACGCGGTGTTCAGGGCGCTGGCCCGCGTCTCGGGCTATACGGAACTGGTGCACGCGCCGATCGTACCGATCGGGCATTCGGCGGCGGCATTCTATCCGTGGAATTTCGCGCGGTGGGCGCCGCACCGCACGCTCGCGGTTCTTTCCATCAGCGGACAGTGGCCCACGCCCATGAATGATGCGCGCGATCTTTTGATCGCCGAGCCTCTGCCCGCGGGCATTCCGGGACTGGTGACGATCGGCGAGTACGAGTGGGCCGATGAACGCGCCGCAATCGGACTCAGGCAGCGGGTGGCGTATCCAGACCTCCCGCTCACCATGCTCGCCGAAGGCGGCGGTGGACACTTCGACGTCTCCGACGAAAAGGTGGCGTACCTCGCACTTTATCTTCGCAAAGCAGCCGCATATCGACTGCCCCCCGGCGGCTCCTCGGCGAGGGGGGGCGGGCCACCGGAGCTGCAAGCCATCGACCCGATCACCACCGGTTGGCTGGTCGACCGCTGGCGGGCAAACGAGCCACCGCGGGTTCCGGCGGCGCCCGTCGCCGAATACGCGGAGCCTGAAGAGGCGTTTTGGTGTTTTGACGAGGAACACGCCGCCGCGACTGAGAAGTTCCGCCTGAACCAACGTGGAAAACGCGCCGCGCTGCTTGGATTCGTGCAGGCGGGCGCCCTCCTTCCCCAAGTACCGACTACGCACCAGCAGGTCACAATTCCGTTTCAGCCGATGGGCGACGGCCTGACGTTCCAGCTCGGTACTCGTTTCCTTGATACGGTCCCGGAAGGCCGGCCCGAACGCTGGACGGGCCTCAAGGCGGGCACCACCCTCTTCTCGCCCACGTCCAACATTCCGAGTGTGATCGAGCGCATCTGCGGCCCGGTGGCGAAGCTCAGCGATGATACGTTCGCGGTGCGCTTCTATCGGATGGGGATGAACAACGCGAAACGGTCCTCGGAAATCTGGCTGGTGGCGACGCACCCCGGCGACGCCCGGTTCAAGCGCAGTGTGCAGCAAGCCGTCCTGCGTTTTCCACTACGCAATAGCGAAGGCGCCGACCAGAGCATCACCTTCGACGCCATTACGGATCAGCGCGTCGGCACGGCCTCGCTCCCGCTCAAGGCGACATCCAGCGCGGGTGCGAACGTGTCCTTCTACGTGCGCGAAGGCCCGGCGCGAATCGCGTCCGATGGACGCACGCTCGTATTCACGACGATTCCGCCTCGCGCGAAATTTCCCGTAAGCGTAACGGTCGTCGCCTGGCAGTGGGGCCGGAGCATTGAACCGCTTTTGAAAACCGCCGCTCCGTTAGAGCGGACGTTCGCCTTAATCCGCTAATCTGCCGGCCCACCCACGGCTCCTCGTCCCCACTCTCACCCGCCAGCGGGATCTGTACCTTGCTGCTCCCCCAAAGCCCCCGCGCCACTGTCACTTATTACGTGACATTAGCGCCGGGTCCCGCGGGTTCACGGGCCGGCATCGGAGTCCCTCCTTTCCGAAATTCCCGCGCGCAACAATGTCACGTAATAAGTGACAGTGTCGCCAGGGTGCTCGCGGGGGATTTGCGTTTCCAACTTGCTTGCGAAGCTCGCAATCGGGCGGGCTTTCTCCGCAGAGTGCAGCCCTTCTTTTCACTCCTCCCATGTTGTTTTCTCTCATTCGCTTCAGTCTTCTCGGGTTGCTCCCACCAGTTCTGTTTGCCCAGGCGCCGGCGGACACGGTGCGCGTGATGAGTTACAATATCCACCACGGCGAAGGCATCGATCAGGTGCTGGATCTTGAACGCATCGCGAAGCTCATTCTTGACGCCAAGGCCGATATCGTCGGCTTGCAGGAGGTCGACCGCGGCGTCGAACGCACCGCAAAACGCGATCTGCCGGCCGAGCTCGCGAAGCTCACGGGCATGACCATCCATTTCGAAAAGAACATCGCGCATCAGGGCGGTGAATACGGCAACGCGGTGCTGACACGTTTCCCGATCAAGAGCGCCAGGAACACGCATTTCAAGATGACGCAACCCGGTGAACAACGCGGCGTGCAGCAACTCGTCCTCGATGTGCGGGGGCGCGACGTGCTCTTTCTCAACACCCACACCGACTTTAAACCCAACCCGGAGGAACGTGCGCTCAACGCCGCCGAGCTAAAACAAATGGTGACTCAAGCGGGCAAGATGCCGGTGATCATGGTCGGGGATTTCAACGCGCTGCCAACCAGCCCTTTTATCACCACGATCAAGACCTTTCTCAGTGATGCGTGGGAGTTGATTGGCCAGGGCAATGGCTTCACCATTCCGGTGCAGAAACCAAACCGGCGCATCGATTATATTTTCGTGACCAAGGAAACCGTTACCCCGGTGCACATGGAAGTGATTTCCTCGATCGCGTCCGATCACCTGCCAATCATCGCCGAAGTGCGGCTGCGATAGAACGTGATACAGACATTCCTGTCTGTTGCTTGAAGGTTTGAGACTCCGCGCTGATCCGC
>CAYVDZ010000106.1:0-2417 GCA_964450575.1 uncultured Opitutus sp. | reverse complement strand
CTGTCTGTTGCTTGAAGGTTTGAGACTCCGCGCTGATCCGCCTGCAAACGCTGCGACGGCGAGTCGCGATCCTTTACAGACAGGAATGTCTGTGTCACTTCGGGCCAACCAATCGCGTCCGATCACCTGCCGATCATCGCCGAAGTGCGGCTGCGATAGAACGATGATACAGACATTCCTGTCTGTTGCTTGAAGGTTTGAGACTCCGCGCTGATCCGCCTGCAAACGCTGCGGAGGCGACTCGCGATCCACTACAGACAGGAATGTCTGTGTCACTTCGGGCTAACTGATCGCATGCGCGTCGATGTAAGCACGGATCGCCGCGACGGTGGCGGGAATCCGATGCTTCACGATGGGCATCGACTTCAACGCCTCGAGGCTTGGGTCGGTCGGCGCGAGGCCGATCGCCTGCTGGATCGTGTCAGGGAACTTGGCGGGGCTGGCAGTCGCAAGCACGATCCGCACCCGGTCGGAGTCGTCGCCGGACGACGCATCGACGATGTCCTTGAAACCGCAGGCGGTATGCGGATCGGCAACGTATCCGTACTGTCGATATACCTGCGTGATGATCGACGCAATTTCCGCGTCCGTCGTGCGGGAGGCCGAGAACGTGTCCCGGTTGAAATTCTCGAACGTGTAGGCGCCGGTCTGCTTGAACGTGTCCATCACGACCCGCACCTTCGCAGGATCCCGGCCGACGGCAAAGTAGATGAAGCGCTCGAAATTCGACGCGACCTGGATGTCCATCGACGGAGCGAGACTCGGATGCACGTCGCCGACCCGATACTCGCCGGTCGTGAACAGCCGGTAGAGAATATCATTCTGATTGGTCGCGACCCGAAAGCCGCGAATGGGCACGCCCATTTTCTGCAGCATCCAGCCGGCGAGAACATTGCCGAAGTTCCCCGTCGGTACGACGAACTCGACATTGCCGCGTTCGCTGGCCGGAAGTTTCAAATACGCGTAAAGGTAGTAAACGCATTGCGCGAGAACGCGCGCGAGATTGATCGAGTTGACCGCTGACAGCCGGTGCCCCTTCCGAAATGCCTGATCGGCGAAGATCTCTTTCAGCGCGGTTTGGGCGTCGTCGAACGTTCCATCGACCGCCAGCGCAAAGACATTGTCCGCGCCCGTGCAGGCCATCTGGCGTTCCTGGAGCGGGGAAACGCGGCCGTCCGGGTAGAGAATGAAGATTGCAGTGCCAGGCCGGCCCAGCAGGCCGTGGATCGCAGCGGCACCGGTGTCACCGGACGTCGCACCCAGAACATTGATCGACTCCCCGCGCACGCGGCACTGATGCGCGTAGAGGTTGCCCAGCAGTTGCAGGGCGAAGTCCTTGAACGCGAGCGTGGGCCCGTGGAAAAGTTCGAGGACGTAGAGGTTCTTCGCGAGCGGCTTGAGGGGCGCAATCGCCGGATCGGTGAAGCGCGTGTAACTCGCGTTGACCAGTTCGCGCAAGGTCTCGGGCGGAAGATCCGTCGCAAACACGCGGAGAAATTCGAAACAGAGTTCTGGATACGAGAGGTTCTCGAACCGTTTTAGATCACCCGAGAAATCCGGGAGCTGCTCCGGCAGGAACAAGCCGCCATCCGGCGCGAGTCCGGTGGCGACGGCGTCGGAGAAATTAAGGGCGGGGGTCAGCCCGCGCGTGGAAAGAAAATGCATGGCAGAAAAAAGCAGCGAGTAATAGACAACGATGAGCCTGGGGATCCCCGGCGTCGCGTTAGCCCGGAAATTTCACACCTTCCATTGTCATTGCGAGCCCGAGGAACGAGGGCGCGGCAATCCAGCTGGATGGATTGCTTCGTCGCTGCGCTGCTGCTAATGACACCCGTGTAGGCATAACGAGTCCCGCTTCGCGGGTGTGTTGATCCAGCTGGATGGCCACGTCGCTGCGCTCCCCGCCATGACAAAGCTGGGTTTTCGTTGCCTCCTCCATCCAAACGCCCGGGCTAGGTTTGGTTGCTCGCAATGACAGATGAAGTACAACCTGCTGCATGGTTACGAGTAGGCGTGAAATATCCGAGTGAGATGGGAACGTGAGGCCAAAAGGTGAAGTTTAGGAGCGCGGCGCGTGACATGCCCACGACTCGCTCCCCGATCCTCGTTTCCCTCGAACTCACCTCAACACGCATCAGGCTCCCAGTCCAAACGCCGCGTGGACGACGCGGGCGGCTTCGTCGGCTTTGTCTTTTGCGATCACGACGGAGATTTTGATTTCGGAGGTGCTGATAAGCTCGAGGTTGATGCCGGCTTCCGCCAGCGCTTCGAACAAGGTCGCGGCGACGCCACTGTGTGTCTTCATGCCCACGCCGACGACAGAGAGCTTCGCGATTTTCTCGTCGAAGGTTACTTCGCCGCCGACTTCCTTTAGGGCCGGCTCCAAGGCCCGCACGGCTTTGTCCTTTTCCGACAAG
>CAYVDZ010000105.1:7066-11179 GCA_964450575.1 uncultured Opitutus sp. | reverse complement strand
AGATTGAGCCGGTGGGCCCCACAAAACTACGGCTGGGCATCACGATTGAGGTCGCAGAACACGTCAACGGTTGACCTCGCCCCCGGCGACCGCCTAATGGGAGCAAAGCAACGGACCCCGATGCCACAAAACGCCTCAGCAGGCGCGATTTTGCCCGGAAAGCTGGAAGTGTCGGTCTCCGCTGTGTCCCTGGCATTACGCAACCAACCGCGGGTCTCCGAATCGGAACGGCAGCATCCTCGTCGTCCAGTCGATCAAAGGAGTGATCATCGCCGCCCTATGCGAGTGGCGTCGGCACGCTCGACATGGACATGACGGGTTTTTGCGCCGCTACCGCCGGCTACAGTGTCGTACGGCCGCAACTGCACCGTGCCTGCCCGAATTACCTCCGGATGATGGACGAGATTGATCGACGACCTGCAACGGCTGTTCAGAACTGCCCGCTAATTCCGAAACTTACTTTCCGCCCGTAACTGGACACGTTGTCAAAGCGGCCGGTATCAAAGCCACGCTCAAAAATGGTGGGCTCGCGCGTCAAGTCGGTGACGTCGGCATAGAGGCTTAATTGCTTCGTAAGCACGACGCGCAAATTCACGTCCACGGTGGTGCGCCTGGGGTAGTAGCGCAATGACGCGGCATTCGCGCTGTAGGCAAACAGCGTCCGCGACTTGTAGTTCCATTTGCCGCCAATAGAAAATCGGTTGTACCGGTAGGAGATTCCAAAATTCGCAAACTCCGGCACAAAGCCTGGAAGCGTGCCGGTTGTTTGTGGCGTGGTGCCGCCATAGTCGCCATCCGTGCGGAGCCTGGTGTAATTTGCAAACGAGGACAGGCCACGCAACCAGCCGGGCAGGAATGTATACTGCTGACGGTAAGACAACTCCAGCCCCTCCACCCGGGCGAATCCGCCGTTGCGGAATGTGGTGAGAGCATAGCCCTCATAAAGGCCGCTGAAGCCGTTGTCCGATCCGAAAGGCACTGTGCCAGAGTTGTCCGAATAAATAAAATCGGTGATGTCCTTGCGGAAGATGCCAGCCGTCAGGGATCCGGCCGGCTCGAAATAATATTCGATGCTCACATCGTAACTCTTTGCGTATTGTGGACTCAAGCCAGGATTCGACGCTGTGACCGTCTCGTTGACGAAGTTCACGGTTTCGTTGGGCATCAGATTCGTGAAGGATGGGCGTCCGATGCCGGTTGAATAGCTGGCGCGTGCAACGAGACCTCGCCGCGGTTCGTAGCGCAGGTGTGCGCTCGGAAAATAATTATTGTAGCTGCCGGTGGCGCGCCGACGGGTGCCCCATTCTTCAAATGCTGCGCCTAGAGGATCGGCTGCCCGACGCGCGTTTTCTGCGGCGGTCCGAGCCGTTCGTTGTGCCGCAGTTTCGTTCGCAATGCGCTGATTCGCCTCTTGCGGAGTCTCCTTGCGAGTCTGGCCGGTGGCGGGATTGGTGATGGTATTGAGGATAGGTCCTTGCACGACCCCTTCGCCCATCACTTCCGTCCGCTCGATCCGAACGCCAGTGAGCAGGGATAATTTGCCGACCCGCACCCGACCTTGAACGTAGCCAGCATATACTTGCTCCTCGGCCGCGCGATTGGCGCGAAGCGTGTCGCGCGTGTTGTTGTACGCGTTCCACACGAACTCGTTGGGGGCAGTACGGAAGTGATCGGCCACGGCCTGCGTACTAATGTAGTTTGGACTCCGATAGCCGCCTATCGTCGGGTCACGCCGATACTCAGTTTCCCGAAACCGCGAGAGCCGGTCGTCCCCGCCGTTCACGCCATCAGCACCGACAAAATTGTACGTCTCCGTGACACCCCCCAGCTCGCGCGTTTGCTGGTGAAAACGAGCACCCGTTTTCAAATCCAGTGGCAGCTTCAAGGGGAGGGACTTGCGAATATTGATCTGTCCTCCCAGAACTTCATCATCCGCCGTGGTTCTACCCTGGGTATATGCCATATTGGAATAATTGTCCAAGTTCATATAGTCAGGTCCTCCCATCACGGTCCATTGTGGAAACTCGCTGCTGCGATCCACCCGCCATGAAATGTTGGGCAAGAAGGAGGTCACGTTTCCAAGCCGCCCAGCGCGATCGGCGAGGCGCGCAGAACGCGAGAAGGTCCCGTCATAGTCGATGTCCCACCCGTTGAAGGTATGGCGGCTGCCAGGCTGGAGACGATAGGACTCCATCGTCACTTGGTTGCTGTTCATCGTGATCGTTGACCTCGTATTGGCCGAGGGATTCGCCGTGGTCACGTATTCCGTATACCCAGCCGCGACACTTGCCGCAACCGTCGTCAACGCGAAGGTCCGATTGTTGAGGTCCGCTTGATAATAATTGTACAGCGTATTCAGGTACACCGTCCAGGAGTTCGTCAGCTTAAGGTCCAAACGGGCGCCACCGCTGTAACGATTGGTCAGTTTCGGGCCATCCACAAAATCAAAGCTGGTAATATAGGCTGGAACATTGGTGGTCGCCTGAAACGTCGTCCGAACGGTGTCCTGAATATGAAAGTACGGAGTGTAGGTGGCATTCAGCATCAAACCAACCCGCCGATCCTTGCCAAAGACCTTTATATAGGTGGCCGTTCCGGCCGGCTGAAGCCGCTGACTCGAGTCGGTAGCTGTTTCGATGTTGGCTCCCGCCCGAAAAGTCAGTCGGTTTGTGACGCCCGAACTTAGCGGGCTGCGGGTGCGCAGATTGACCAGACCCCCGACCGACGCGGCGTCCATCTCGGGCGTAAGCGCCTTTGCGACTTCAATACTTTCCAGCAGACTCACATTCGACATGTCGGCAAAGCTGAAAGTGCGCTCGCCGGACCCACCAGCATTGGCCTGTCGTGCGCCATCAATCGTAACCGTGGTCAGGTCGGCGGAAATTCCGCGAATGCTGACTTCCCGCGGGTCGGCAGCGGTATAATTCACCACAATACCCGGTAAACGCTGGAGTTGATCGGCTACATTACCTTCAGCGGAACTGCCGAACGCGTCCGCAGAAATTACGTTCTGTACATTGTCAGCCGCCCGCTGCTGCGCGATTGCAAGGGCGTTCCCTTCACGTTCCGCCACGATCGTGAACTGTTCCATCGTGAAGACTGCTCTTGCCTCCAATGGGATCTGCAGTTCCGTGACCGCATTGCGACCCACGTTGATTGTTTGCGTACTCGCTTCGAAACCGGAATAGTTGACTTGCAACTGATGCGACCCGAGCGGCGTCCGGGGAAGATGAAATTTCCCATCTCGATCAGTGAAGGTTGTCAGGTTCAGACTCGGAATGGACACAATTGCGCCAGCGAGGCTTTCGAGCGAAGCGGCGCTGATCACGTTCCCACGAACCTCGCCGGTTTCAGCCTGAGCGAGGACTGGATGGGCGGCGGTGAAAACAGATAACGCACAGAGAAGCGTTGTCTGAACGCTTCGATACCAGCGGGAACGGAACAACGTCGAATTCATGGTATAGGGGGTTTAGTTCAAGGAACGGGCAACCGTGATTGAAGTTTGCTCCGATCTCTGATCGCAGAGTGAACTGTGGCAGAATCGTGTAACAACAGAGCGATGGGTCGACAGTTGACGGGATCTCTTCAAGCGAGTCAGGCGCGGGGTGTCAGCGGCACCACTCGAGCCGGATCCGCTGAAAATAATACCCTTGGTGCGCGAATGTGTATGTTACGCGCGCCTGGTTCAGACCGTATAACATCGCACTTCGAACAACGCCGCGGCCACATTCGCCGATGGTGCGGTCAGCTCGATCCGCAACTCCGGGGTGTACACCGGCTTCGCGAGCACGATCACGTTGCGCGCCTGGTGATTGTCGGTGCACGCGGCGAGAACGCTGCCGGCCTCGTCGAGTAGCCGGTATCGTTCGACGCAGAACGGCATCCGGCGCTCCGGGTGGCCCATCAGCACCGACTCCAGCGGGTGATCGTAATCGGGATCAAACATGAGTTCGATTCGCGCGATCGTCTGCGGCGCCGGCCAGCGCAGGGTAAGTGTCGGCGTCGAATCCGTGAAATCGGCGACCCATGCGTTCGGCGCGTTCGTCGGCCGTGCGATGCCGTTCACCACGTTGCGCGCGCCAAATGCCGCGAGTGGCGCGGCGAGCCGCAATG
>CAYVDZ010000105.1:0-7056 GCA_964450575.1 uncultured Opitutus sp. | reverse complement strand
ATGCGAGGTTTTGTCCGCCTGGCCGCCGTTGCGGCTGCCAGAATTCGAACGTGTCCACCCCGATGTCCTCGGGTGGCGTCTGCACAGGCGATTTTGCCACGGCAAGATTTACTTGGTGACACAACGAAAGCACCCCGGTGATCCGCTGCTCGCTCGTGCGCAATTGCAGACTGCCGTTGCCGAAGAAACAGACAAACGCATACCGCTCGTCGGTGAACACGTGCTCGAATGCAATCGGCACCTCCTGCTCGCCTGTGGTATTCAACGCCAGGTTTCGCGTCTCCAGCGTTACATCAGGTGTATAATTATCCGGCCGGCTGCTTTCGCGCAATTCCACGCGCAACCGGGACGCCGCAGTTCCCTGAGCAAACACGGTAAACGCCAGGCGCGAGCCGGGACCCACGGGCAGCATCATCGCCCAGCCGTCGCGTAATGAGATGAATGGGCCGGAAGGCTTCAATTCAGCCAGCCTCAACTCGCTCGACGCCGTGATTTCCGCCCCACGCGAGAGGTCTTCGCAATCGTTCAGCCGTATGCCGGGGAGGTGCTGGCCGCTACGAAGGAGCGCACGTTGCAACTCCGCCATTCGCGCCGACTGCGTCAGCGTCCGCGGTTGCGCATTGTGGTGTCGACAAAAAACGGCCGCCGCCCCGACCGCTTGTCCGATCGCGGCGCATGTCGCCATGACGCGGCTCGAGGCAAACGCCACGTGTGATGCGCTGATGATCCGGCCGGCGAGAAACAAGTTCGATATATTGCGGCTGTAGAGGCAACGGTATGGGATCGGATACACGCCCTTCGCGTGCCACTGCGCGCAACCCGGTTTCTCGCTGAATACGCCATCCGCCGGGTGGAGGTCGATCGCCCACCCGCCGTGTGCCACGGTATCGGGCTGAGCGCGTTGCTCCACGATGTCCTGCTGGCGGAGGATGTAGTCGCCCTCGAAGCGGCGGCTCTCGCGTTTGCCGGGAATATGGCCGACCCACTCAAGCGTGAGGTCCTCCGCCTCGGGAAACAGCCCCGAATTCTTGATGTGGTGCCAAACGCCATACACAACCCGCCATAGCTCCCATTTGATCGTCTCGGTCTCGTGCACCGTGTCGAGGCGGCCGCCATATTCGATCCACCACAACTTGCAGCCTTGCTCCTTCGCGTTGAACTGCCGCCAGCGGGGAATCTGCGTGATGTCAGTCAACGCGAAGCTCGGGGGCGTGAATTTCACCGGCCGACCCGTGTCCTTGGAATAGAAATACAACGAGTGCCCGAGCAGTTCGCCATTGCTGTTCGTAGGGGCGAACTTCTCACCGAACTCGCAGCGCGACTCCGCACCCATCCGGAACGCAGCGCCGGCCATGAATCCCACAATGCCGTCGCCCGAAGCATCGCAGAATAGCGGCGCGTGGAGCTCATACCGCGTGGAGTTTTGAGAGCAAAAAGCGTGCACCACGTCAATCGTGTCGGCATCGCGTTTCGTTAGCTCGAATACAGCGGTATTAAGCAGCAGCGTGATGTTCGGCTCAGTGCTTACCTTCTCGAGCAGCAGCACGTCGACCAGTAGCGGGTTGCCTTCGGGGTTTCGGTAGACGTTTTCCACTAGGATCTCGTCAATCACGCCGCCCTCGCGGGCCCAACGGTTGTTGTTTCCCAAGTGCGATGTTGCGCCGAGGATCCACAGGCGCACCTCACTCGAGGCATTGCCGCCGAGCACCGGCCGGTCCTGCACAAGGACAACCTGGATGCCGGCACGCGCGGCGGTGATCGCCGCGCAAACGCCAGCGAGTCCGCCTCCGACTACGACGAGGTCGGCGTTTAGGCGCACTTGCTTGAGCGAACGCGCAGGTTTTTCCGAATCTACGATCATGAGGGAGGGTGGTTGCGCGCGGCCGGCGCGGATGGTGGACGGATTAAAAATGCGGGTGCGGCGAGAACGGCGAGCGCGACGGCACATATCAGCAGCAGCGTTCGCTCGGCGGCACTGAACGCGGCCAGCAGCCCCATGCCAGCAGCGCAGGCCGCGAGGCTCCAGCCCACCACCATGGCTGGTTGGCGCAGTTCGTTCGCGGTAAGAGGCGCGCTATCGAACCGCGCTCTGGCTCGGAGTTGGGCGAATTCCGCCGCGCCGGCAGCCTCCCCGCGGGCCCGCCACTCGGCGATTGCCATCAGGATCAAGGGCAGGACCACGCCGACGAGAATTTCCACATTGCGACCGCTCCGCGCGGCGTAGTCGGCCAGGATTGAAAATCCCGGCAGTCCCGCCAGCCAGGAACCCGAGTGCAGTCCGAAGCGCGCAATTACCCCTACCACGAAACACACGCTCGCCGTGACCGCGAGATGCCACGCCGTGACGCGACGGCTAAACAGCGCCCACACCACGGGCAGCAGCAGCGGCCCGACGACGAGGCTCGTGATGCTCAGGATGACCTTCTCCGCCCCGCCCAGCCTGGGCACGGCAAGGGCGAGCGCCGTGATCAGCACGCCCAGGAGCAGCGTCATGAAACGGCCCAGCCTCACCAGGCTTGCCTCGTCGGGAGTACGGCGGAGGAGCGGCTGGATGATATCCTTCGTGAGCGCACCGGCGAAGACATTGAGCTGGCTGCTCACCATGCTCGCGGTCGCCGAGAACATCGCGGCTACCATCAAACCGAGCATGCCCGCGGGAAGCACCGACCAAGCCGCGAGGATGTAGGCCTGTTCCGGATTCGCATCAGGTCGCACCACGCGGTAGACGAGTGGTGGCATCAGCCAGAACAGGGGGCTGACGAGGTAGAGCAGGCCGAATAACCATGCGCTCCTGCGCGCTTCCCTGGCGCTGCGGACACACAGGTAACGCTGCACAAAGGCCCATTCCGCCCCTACCATGAAGAAGTGAATGGCCGTCCAGCCGGCCAGAAAGAACCAGGTGAATTCACTACTGGTCAGACGAAGAAATCCCTCTGGCAAATTCGCCAGCACGGCGCCGACGCCTCCGGCATCGCGTAACACCAGTGGCACTACAAACGCCACCGCCAGATTCAGCACGATGAACTGCAGCACATCGGTCATCAGCACCGCCCATAACCCGCCCACTACGGTGTAAATTACAACAACTGTGCCGAAAATGACCACTGCCCAGGTCAGCGACAGGTTGCCCGTCGCCACATCGCGAAGGAGCCAACCCTCGGGCACCGGAATCAGCGCGCACAGCAACACGGCCAGCGCATAAAGCGACACGCCCGTCCCCACCAGCCGATAAATCATCATGGTCCAGGTGTAGAAGTGCACCGCGCCCTTGCCGAAGCGCACGCGGATGAATTCCGCGGGCGTGGCGATACCCGATTCCTTCCATCGTCCCGCCAGTTTCCAGCCGACGAGTAGCGCCGCGATCCCGTAACACATGTTGATGCTCACCGCGACGAGCCCATACTTGAAGGCGATTCCGCCCCACACGACGAATGTGCCGGCGGAGAACATTGTCATGAAGCCGCTCAGGCCCGACACCCACCAGGGCGAACGCCCGCCCGCGCCGAACAGGTCGGCTGTGTTCTTGATCTTGCCGCCGTAGAGCACGCCGATGGCGAACAATCCGGCGACATAACCGAGTATAACGAGGACATCGGGGGCTTTCATGGTTTGATGCGCCACTGGGGCACCGCTGGCTGCACCTTCGCGGCACCCGGGCGAAATCGTGAGCCGCCCCTGCTGAAAGGACGGCGCACGAACAATCGCTTCGTCCCAATTTGGAATGCGCTGGGGATCCTCATTTCCGCAGTGTCACGAACTCCGACTCCGGCGTCCCGCCGTCAACGGTCTGGCCTTTCAGTTGGAACCGGAACTCCGTCGCGTCGCGCGCGAGCGGCACGGTGAATTCAAACGGATAGGACGCGTCAGTAATGGACTCATGCTTCACACCGGTCGTGTAGCTGAGCGTCACTTTCGAGAACTTCGCGTCATCCGCCTGAAGATACACATAGGCCGTGGTGGCCGCCGGTCCGAAATTCAGGATCATCGCGCGCGCATCGCCATAGGGAATTTCCACGTAATCGGTGCCCCACGCATCGGAGGACTTCGCGCCGACGAGCCGATCCTGAAACTTCGGCGTGATCGTCAGCCCCTCGATTTCAATCGCGGTGATTCCCATGCTCGGAACGGTGATCCGCATCTGCCCATCACGCAGTTCCCCGTGCCCCATGGCGCGGCCGTCGCCGGGCGAAAGCATGTTCAAGCGATGGGTCTTCCCCGCCACTTGCGGGAGCACCGCCGGGTCAAATGTGATCTCCGTCGTAACCGTTTCGCGTGACTGGTTCGTGAACGCTATATACAGCCCTTTGGCGCCTCGCGCGGCGAGATAGTTGAGCTCGACCGACTCGGATTTCAGCAAGCGGCGCGGCATCCAGAGTACGGCATCGTCGCGCCCGTAGAACCTACCCGGCCGGTCACCGTAGAACTTACTCTGCAAATAGGCGTAACCCTCGATGAAATGCGATGGGAAATTGATCGCGCCGCGCGAACGCGCAAAAGCGTCCGTGACGAGGAAATCGAACAGGATGCTCGCGTGCGGCCAGATGTGATTATAGTGAAATGAATTCACGCTCAGCTCCTTGTGGTCGCGCAGCGGGTAATCGGCGCGCTCGTAGATTGTCGTCCGCGCGGTGTTGATGTGATAGCCGGGAAAGTTGCGATAGCGCCCGATCACGGCGGAGCGTGCTACATCGTGCAGCATCTTGTCGCCCGTGAGCGCCGCCAGGCGCAGCATCCAAGGCGCGTAATTGGCCATGAAGATCCCGCGGTGGCCCGACATCGTGCCGGACGATTCCGGCGTCAGCCCGATTTCGGACAGCCGCCATGCGGGCACGCGCTCCTCGGGCGCGGTCATCGGCAAGTGCCCCTTGCCTTCAAGATACCAATATACCGGAGCCTTGCCGCCCGGATTGACGATGATCTCTTCGTTTGGAACCCGGGGCGACACCCAGGTGAACATCGTATACTGCCGCGCACCGCGCCGTGCGGCGTCGAGGTAACGCGGCTCGCCGGTAGTTTCATGAAGCCGCAGAAGATCAATCCATTTTGGCGTAAAACCGACCCAGAAGAACAGTCCCGGGGTGTTGAAATCCGACGCCGGCCGTTTGACCCGTTCCTCAATGTAAGCGTCGGCCCCGCGCCGCGCCGCTTCGAGGTAGTGCGGCTCGCGCGTCTCGTCATACAGCGCGAGCTGGTTGGGCCACGAGCCCCCTTCCGACACGTCATCGAGGTTCAGCGTGCGGTTTTGGTGGAGGAGCTGATCCGCCAACTGCCGAAACACGGGCGAGGCGCCATGCGTGATCCCATACAGCGCCGCGAGCTCGCTCACTGGCGCACAGGGCCCCTTCAAGGCACGCGAAGGGCTCTGGATCTTCTGCTCCGGATCAAGAGAGAACAGGAACTTTTCGCGCGACAACATATACTCCACGATTGGGTACGCCCGCCGGCGGAAGATCTCCTCGTCGTCAGTCACCAACGCGAGATTCAGCGGACTGAGCGACGACACGTTTTTGACCGCACCGGGCACGTCGGTCGAATACGCGCAACCCTTGAGTTCGTCGATAAACCAGCTATACCGGCTCATTCCGTATTCAATCATGTTGTCGAGTGACTCGTTGAGAGACGCGATCGCGTTCGATCGGAAATCGCGGAAATCATAGAGCCGGCGCGCGAGCTTCTCGTACGCGGTGCTGATGTCGCCAACGCCAGCGAAGATGCGCAGCTTGAATGTGAACGCCTGTCCCGCCGTGCGCCGCGACTCGAGACCGCCGAGCATCGGCGCGAATAACATCGGCTGCGCATCGCCCGCGGCATTGCGCAACGCGACCCCGAACCGGCTGTTCTCCAGCAACGGCAGCGGCTGGAACGGAAATTCGTCGGCATCCGCGACCACGCCGAGCACGGTCGCGCCTTTGCGCACGAATGTCGCCGGCAACGAGCACTGGAACGCGGCGGTCAGGTGCGACTGCGGCGGGAAACGCTTCTCCTGCCAGATGAACGGCTGCCACACTTCAGCGAGTTCGTCGAGGGCGTGCGACGGCGCTCCGGTGTATCCGACTGAAAACCAAGCTGCGATTTTGGGCGTGAGCGTGAATGTGAGCACCGGCTCCGCGTCGCCCGCGGGCAGCGTGAGCTCAGCGCTAAGCGCGAAAGCGTCCTGCACCGGATAATGGAAGTGAACGGCGTTGCCGGTGCGGTCCGCGCCGCTGGGCTTCACCAGCGCAACCGGCGCGGAGGCAAATATATCCGCCGTCCGCTGCTGCGTGTCACCCTGCAAGATCCGGTCGTCGAAGCCGTCTCCCGCCTGCCCCGGCGCCCGCTGCGATGCCCGCAGCGCCGCCGCCGCCGCGGCTTGGGCGCGCCAGGTGACGATGTTGTAGGAAACCCCCGGGATGTTGCCGGAACGCATGGCCGGACTCGGATCGGTAGTCGTGACGAGTACTGCGAAATCGCCACGAAAGATCGATGTGGCGGAATCATGAGCGGTAATTCGCACTGAGCTGTCGCCGGTCAACTCGACCAAATAGCGATCGTTGCGAAGCGGCTCGGCGGCGAGGGCGACACCTATCATGAGCATCGTGAGCGCGACGATTCGGCGAAATACGCGGCCTCCAGCCGTCCCTTGCAACGCCAAGTATGACGCTTTACTGACTGAACATAAGTCCACGCTCGAGCAAGTTGGCGCGTAGCACCGGAGTGCGTCCGATCGGTTTTGCATAACGTCAATATTCCCCTGTTAGCACCACCAGCGCGGCCGCTGGTATCGAGATGTCGACCTCCCAATCCCCGGCAGCATGCTGCCAGGCCAGCAGTCGCTCCGCGCCGAGCCGCAACCGCTCCCGCAGTTCCTGGTCCTGCGACGCAAAGAGCAGGATGTTACCCAGATCGAGCATCGTGTAATACGTGAGCGCCACCGGCTCGACGTAGTCCCCCCACTTCTCGGTGAATCGCCGGCTCTTCGAGAGATAGTACTGCCCGAACGCGGCAACCTGGAAGAAACCCGGCTCATGTTGCTGCTGGGCGAGCCTGAACGCGCGCGTACGGGAGGCGGTCCTTCAC
>CAYVDZ010000104.1:5597-11180 GCA_964450575.1 uncultured Opitutus sp. | reverse complement strand
GTCGCGCACAGAATGGGCAGGACCGAGTTCTTGTTGCCGGACGGCGTGATGGTGCCGGAGAGCGGTTTGCCGCCGTTAACGATGAGATCGGCCATGCCGCGTGAAGGAGTTGAAGCTGGAAGTGAAAGGTCCGGCCCAGCCGGAAACAAAAAAGGCGCCCGCGGAATGCGGACGCCTTTGAGATGCGCGCGGTGTAACGCGCTCGGCAAGTTTTAACGGGGCGGGTGATTCAATTCACCTTGGAATCAAATCGCGCCGCCGCCCTGCTGGCCTTCGGGGCGCGGTCCACCGTAGTCGCCGCCACCCTCGCCGCGATTGCGTCCGCGGCCGCCACGCCGACGTCGGCGTCGGTTGCCGGCTTCGCCACCGCCGGCGTTGTCACCGGCTGGGTCAAAGCCGCCTTCGCTGCGGGGTTCGCCGGACTGCTCACGGGGGCCACGGCTTTCACCGCGGTAACCGCCGCCGCCCTGATTGCTTGGGCCGCCGGGACCGCGCCCGCGTCCGCCACGATGCCGGCGCTGACCTTGGTCACCGTCGCGGCGAGCCTCGCCGCCGGCCCCATGAGCGGCGGTCGTGCCGGTGGACGCCGGAGGGGCTTCGGCACCGCCGAACAGACCCTTGAGCCAGCCCATGAAACCACCTGGCTTTTTCGCCTCCACCGGAGAGGTCGGCGCCGGGCGCGCATGACTTGGGGTGCGGGGTTCGAATTTGCGTTCTTCCCGGTGGTCACGCGGGTCCCGGGGCTGACGGGGTTCGCGCTGCTCGCGGGGGTCGCGCGGTTGACGGGCCTCGCGTGGGTCGCGCGGCGCGCGCTGATCACGTGAAGGCTCGCGTGGACCGCGGCCTTCCGGGTTTTCGGAGCGTTCGCGACGTTCACGTGTGGTCTGAAACGTGGGCCGATCGGAGCGGTCTGCCAGCTTGTTGCCGGCGTCGGGCGCGGGAGCTTCCCAATGAACGCTCGGCCGCTTGGACTCGGTCGGCGGGAGGATGTTGAGTTCGGCTTTGCCGGTGACTTCGGGTTCGGTCATTTCCGCGGCAGACGAGGGTTCGCTGCGCAGGGGCGATGATGCATCCAGCGAGGCTGAAGAGTCCGGTACCGGCGAAGCGGCAGGTGCGGAAGCCGCGTCCTCTTTGACCGCTTCCGGTGATGACGTAGCCGGGGAGACAGCAGGAGCGACCAGCGCGGCTGCGGCTGGGGCCGGAGCAGGAGCGGGTTCGTTGACGACGGGCGAGCTCACCGACGTCTCGCCGGTAAACGGATTCTTGTACTCACTTTGCGGTTTCAGCACCTCGACGGCGCTGGGCTTGTAACCCGATGCCGGCGCCGGTGGGCTGGCCGCGGGAGCGGTCGTGGCACTGACGCGCTTACCGCGGGCGAGCCCTGAGCCACGGGTGGCTCCGAACGAACCGAATCCTGCGGGGGCGGGGGCACTGGCTACGCTGGGAGCCGGACTGGCCGGTGCGGCGTCTTCCGCTGGCACTGGGGCCGCAGCGGGCAAGTCGGCGGGGGCCGGGATCGGCGCGCCTGACTTCTCTGGATCTGACATGTGTGTGTTGGTTTTATAAAGGCGGCTCACCGAAGTGGGAGCGGCCGTGTTGGTTGAGCCTGCGGAGCGCAGAAACGCTCAACGCGGGCATGAGCGCCCATCATCGCTTGGGTCCGGAGAAGTGGCAAGTGGCAATTCGCCCGGCCCGATGTCGATCTATTGTTTCTGACCAAAGTGCCTGGGTTCGCTCCGCGTCCTTCGCGTTCTCTGCGTTTAAAGATCGGATGAGCTTGGGTGCTGGGAAAAGAAGAAGGGATCTTCGCACCCTTCAGTGGATAAACGCGAGGCAGGCGTGCCTCACCGGAAACAGCGGGGAACCCTGAAATCTGATCTCGGAGGTTCATTCCGGGCGGGATAGATTAGCGGAGATCAGCGGAGATGAGCGTTCCTCCCGGTCTTTTCCGTCACGATCCTAAAATTGGAAAACGCGGCGGCTTCACTCCCAGAATCTGCGGACGAGACGGAAAGACCAAGAATCGAAATAAGAAACGATGGAAGAGCCTTTTGGGGTGGGGCTCCGCGCTGGCGCCGACGGCCCCAGCTCCAGGGGCGGGTGCCATGCCGTTCGGACGCCCGTTATCCGTACCGCTCACTATGTCCTTGGTTCGCCCTCGGCGCGCTCGGAAGCGCGCAACATCGCGGCGCAGGCTTGCCAGCCCCGCTTGCGTCCGCCCAGCTTCGCGGGATGGACAAACTTGAGGAGATTTTCCAGATGCAGGACGCATTGAACCGCCGGATTGGCGTCAATCTGCCGCCGCCCACCGATGAGGAGAAAGCGAAGTGGATCCTCAACTACACGCGCGCGATGCAGCAGGAAACCGCCGAGCTGATTGATAGCGTGCCGTGGAAGTGGTGGGCCAAGTACCAGAAGTTCGACGAGCAGAACGCCAAGGTGGAGGTCGTCGATCTCTTCCACTTTCTGATCTCAATCGCGCAAACCCTCGGCATGACCGCCGACGACGTCTACCAAGCGTACTTGAAGAAGAATGCGGTCAATCACGCCCGGCAGGAAAGCGGCTACGTCAAAAAAGACGAAGCTGACTCGAAACACATTTGAGAAAGGGTCGAGGCGAGGGGGGCCAAGGGTGCGCCCGCTGAGTTCGTGAATTGGGAAACGGGCGTGATGCCGCCCTTCTCCTGAAACCGGTTACGCCGGGAAAATAACCCGCTGTTCCGATCGTCCTCGGGCCTTCTATCGTGAAACGACGAAGGCCGCGGTTACGTCGACCGCCACGCTGCCGTTTTCGACGATGGAGGCTTTGAGCTTCAGCTTCGCTTTCCCGTAGCGAGTCAACGCCTCCTTGAATTCCGCAATCACGGCTTGAGCGGGCCGTTCACAAATCGCACGCAGGTCACCGATTACCGGACGACGATACGCGGCGCGGCTCTCCTTAACCACGATCCGCCATTCGGCTTTATCCGCGCCTTTCTCGTTCTTCATCAGCTCCCACACGACACCATAACCGGCCAGGGTCGCGAGTGAAACGAGACTGCCGCCAAACGCGGTGTTGAGGGAATTTTTGTTTTGCTCCTTCGGGGCGCGCAGCACCAATGAACGGTCGTCGCTCACCTCCACGCCGACCCCCATCGCCTTGGCGAGTGGGATCATCTCGTGCAGAAATAATTCGAGTGCGGGCACCTTGACCGATTTCATTCCGCGGCACGTTGGAGTCTTTTTCCTTCAGCGTCAAAGACTCAAAGGGCCGAATGAACTTTAAAGAGGTTTCGCTCAAGTTTGACCCGCCCGGAGCGAGGCCATGTTGTTTTGGGACGATTTCACCCGGAGCCAAACCGAACTTAGACTTCCCGGTTAAGGTTTGGAGCGAGGGCGAGGTCCGCGAGGCGCGCTTCGGCGATCTGTAAACTGCCTCGCGCTTATCTCTATGTCCGTTAATAATAACCGCTGAAGGGCGTTCCTCGGCGTCTGCCCCCGCCGTTCCTTTTTGATTCATCTGTTTGTTCGTATTCCTGCATCTGCCACCCGGACCTGGTTGACAGCTCTGCTACGATCCGCGTGTTTAACTCTGCCGTGCCCTCCGAAGTCACATCTGCCGCTCTGCCCTCACGCTTCTGGCGTGCCGCAGCTGCGTTGGCGGCGGGGCTCGTGATGCTGCTCTCGCTCTCGAGTGTCAGCCCGGAGTTGCACGTCTGGCTGCACGAAAAAGGGCAGGAGAGTGCAACGCATGTTTGTGCGCATCACGATGCGCATGCCGCATCGGACACACCGGAGCATGCCCCTGATTCTGATCGTTCGGACGATCACACCTGCGCCGTGACGATGTTTTCGCATGGCGTGGTTTATCACGTCGCTGCACTGGTGGCGCGGCCCGGTGAAGGTATTTTGCGCGCGGTGCATTTCCGCGCGTTTGAGCGGCTGGCGTTGGCGCAGCCGCGTTTTCTGCATCTGCCGCCGCAAGCGCCTCCGGCAGTCTGAGTCGGTCTCCTGAATCCGTCCGCACCCGTGGTGGTGCGGCGTTTTTCCTGCGCACTCGCGTTGTTCGCGACGCTGCGCCGTCACCCTCGCACTCAGACCTGTCATGCCCTCGCGCACCTTTTTTCTCCTCTGCCTTGCATCTCTCACGCCCGCGCTGCGGGCCCAAGTCGCTCCGGTCTTCCGAGTGGCCCCGTCCGACGATCCGGTCGCGCTCGAACGGCTTCTGGTCGTTGGCCAGCCGATTGAAAATTACCGCGCGACAGACGCGCTGACTGGCACCAAGACCGGCGCATTGCTCGCCGATCTGCCATTTATGCTCAACGTGGTGCCGCGCGAACTGATCGAGGATCGCCGGCTCGTCTTCCTCGGTGAGGCGCTCGACAATGTCGCAGGCGCGCAGAGAAAACCCGGTTACGGCGGCACTCAGAATTTCGGCGCGTTCATTCGCGGCTTTGATTCCGGCTTCGTCACGCTGCGCAACGGCTTTCGCGATTTCGGTTTCTACACGCTGCGTGACACGGCGAATGTCGAGCGCTACGAAATTCTCAAAGGCCCGGCCTCTTTGCTCTACGGCACGCTCCAGCCGGGCGGCATCACCAACACACTCTCCAAGCAGCCGCTCGCGCAGCCGTACCGCCGCGCGACCTTCATTGCGGGGGATTTCGATTTCTATCGCGCCGAGCTCGATGCCGGCGGCCCGCTTGCCCGCGGCCTTTTTTACCGCGCAAACCTTGCCTACGAAAACGCCGGCAGCTTCCGCGACGGCGTGGAAAACGAGAGCGTGTTCTTCGCGCCCGTTGTCACGGCGGTGCTCGGCGCCCGCACGCGGCTGACGGTTGAGCTCGAGTACAAGCAAAGCAAATACACGTGGGACCTTGGCCTCGTGCGCGATCCGCTGGTGTTTGCTCTGCCGATCAGTCGTTTCCTTGGTGAGCCAGCGGCGAAGAACGACGTGCAGTCCGTCTTCGGCTCGTCGCTCCTCGAGCACCAGCTGAACAGCAGCTGGAAGCTGCGACAGAATCTATCAGCCGCCTACTCCGGCGGCGACTATGCGCTACGCTCGCCGCTGGGCATCAATCCGGATGGTCGGACGGTCAGGCGCGTTGCTTATGCGACCGACGAACGCTCGGAAAATTATGCCATTCAGCACGAGCTCATCGGCACTTTTGCCACGGGCGGGCTGCGTCACCAGGGAATCGTCGGACTCGATCTTAACCGCGCGGCCGATGCCTACAATTTCCTATTCCAGCCGCTCGCTGCCATCGACCTCCTCGCACCCGTTTATGGTGCGTTGCCGGGTGCGGGGTTTCCGCTCTTCGCCAACGAAAGCACCCGTGACGGATTTGGCGTTTACGTGCAGGATCTCGTCAGCGTGCGCGAGAACGTGAAGTTCCTCTTCGGCGGGCGCTATGACAGCGTCCATTTCAAGAACTACGACCGGCTCACCCGCGCTTATGTTCGCCGGGCGACCGACAGTGCATTCAGCCCGCAGGCCGGCTTGGTTTATCAGCCGACGCGCGCCACCAGTCTGTACGCGAGCTTCAGCACGTCGTTTTTCCCGATCTCCGGCGGCCGCACCGCAAGTGGCAAATTTCTCGATCC
>CAYVDZ010000104.1:0-5587 GCA_964450575.1 uncultured Opitutus sp. | reverse complement strand
GCAACCATATCCAAGGCATGAAGCACGCCGAGAAAGGCGACCAGTTCGAGGTCGGCGTAAAACAGGAGTTTCTCGAGGGCAGGCTTGGCGCCACCGTGGCGGCGTTTTGGATCACGAAACAAAACGTCTCAACGCCTGACCCGGTCACGCCGATGTTTCGTATCCAGACCGGCGAACAGAAAAGCCAGGGCCTCGAGCTCGATCTCACGGGCGCGCTGCTGCCCGGCTGGAACGTGATTGCGTCGGGCGCGTATCTCGACGCCACCGTGAGCCGCGACAACACGTTTGCCGTCGGTTCGCTGCTTCCGGGTACTCCCCGGTTGAGCGGAAGTGTATGGAGTAAGTACACGTTTCTCTCCGGCCCGGCGAAAGGGTTTGGTTTTGGTGCGGGCGTTTACAGCGCATCGAAGCGCAAAGCCGGACTGCCAAATCCCACGTGGTGGCTGCCGTCGTACACCCGGCTCGATGCTGCACTCTACTACGCCCGCGAGCGCTGGAGCCTGCAGCTCAACGCAAAAAATCTCACCGACGAGCGGATCTACAATCTCACGGGCACGACGATCATGCCGCAGGCGCCACGCTCGTTTCTCCTGAGCGCGAGCTTCCGCTTCTGAGCTGGTTCTACGCTCACGCTCCTAACACCAGCTCTCCGCTCCCATGCTCTGGACGATTGCCAGACACGAACTCCGGCAACTCCGCCGCGATGGCCGGTTGCGCGCGGCCGCGTGGCTTGCGTTCTGCCTGCTGACTGCGCTTGCGCTGCTCGGCTGGCAGACGTTTCGGCGCGAGGCGCACGAGCGCGGGCATTTCGAGGCGACCGCCCGCGAGCAATGGGAGAATCAGGGGGAAAAACACCCGCATCGGGCAGCGCACTTTGGTTTCTACCTAACGAAACCGGAACTGCCGCTCACGTTCTTTGATTCCGGCATCAAGCCCGCAACCGGTCGCGTGCTCTGGCTCGAAGCGCATCAACGCAGCGTGTTCGCGTATTCGCCAACTGAGGACGCCGGTGCGACCGGCATTCTCGGGCTGACCAATGGCGCCGAGGTGCTGCAGCTGCTTGGTGCACTGCTCGTGATTCTCGCGGCCTACGGCAGCGTCGCGCGCGAGCGGGAAGATGGCACCTTGCGGCTGCTCCTTGCGCAGGGCGTTCCACCGCGCCGCTGGTTCGCGGGCAAGTGCATGGGTCTCGGATTGGCGCTCGCGATCGTGGGGACTCCGGTTGCGGTCGGGCTCTGGCTGTTGTGCTGGCGGGCCGATCCCAACGCGTTTGGCATCGACGCCGTAGCGCGAGGTCTCGCGTTGACGGTGATCCACGGAATTTTCTTTTTCGCGTGGCTCATCGGTGCCGTGGCCGTGTCGGCCTGGGCGCGCACCGCCCGCGGTGCGCTCGCTCTCCTGCTGGGAGTGTGGGTCGGCGGCGGCGTGCTCGCTCCACGGCTGGCTTCGACGCTCGCATCGACCCTTGCGCCGCTCCCGACGGTGGCCGCGTTTGCCAAGGCACGCACTGATGATTTTACCAGCGGCTTCGAGAGCGAACCTGGCTGGAGTGCACGGCTGGCCCAGCTCGAGAAAGAGACTCTGGCTCAATACAATGTTAACAAGCTGGCGGATCTGCCGGTGGGCTTTTCGGGGATCCGGATGCAGGCGATGGATGCATTTGATCGCCGGATCAGCGATCGTCATCAGCAGCGCCTGCAGGCGATTTACGATCGTCAGATAAGCTGGCACGCGGTCACGGCTGCGCTGGGTCCTTACGTTCCGATGCGCGCCGTCTCGGCGAGCCTCGCTGGAATGGACTGGCCGCACTATCAGCATTTCGCGGAGGCGGCCGAACAGTACCGTCGCGGTGTCGTGCATTCGCTCGATCAACTGCTCGAGCGGGAGTTGCGGGGCGACAAGTGGGAGATCCAGTTTGGCAGCGACGTGTGGGCCCGGGTGCCACCGTTTACCTACAGCACCCCGACTTGGACATGGGCATTGCGGGTCACAGCTGGACCACTCCTGCTGGTCGTGGGCTGGCTCGCGCTTGCAGCGACCATCGCGTGGTTCGGCGCCCGGAGGATTTCGCCGTGAACGCACCCGCTTTTCTCCAGCTATCGCGTTGGGAGATGAGACGTATCCTCTCTGAACGTACAGGCGTGATGCTGATCGTCCTCTGGTGCGGACTCCTCGCCCTTGCGGCGCAACAAGGTCAGCGACATGTTACTGGGCAATACGCCGAAATTTCCGCGGCCCGGAAAGCCGATGAAGCGGCCTGGGCCGGCAAACGCGCGCGGCTTGCGGCGATCGAAGGCGGTTCCGCGCACCCGGAGGCGTTTGGCGATCCGCGAAGTCCGACGAACTCGGTGATGGGCCGAAGCGGTGAGCGTCCGATCGTCCTCGTGCCCACACCGCTGGCCACGCTCTCCGGGGGCGCGGGGGATCTTGCGCCGGCGGTGCTCCTCGCCGGCATGATCACGAAACTGATCGGACCCGCCCAGAGCATTGAAAATCCCGCAAACCGTCTCGCTGGTCCACTCGACCTGACCTTCGTCGTCAGCGCGCTGCTGCCGCTTTTTGTGCTGGCGCTCTCGTTCGACGTGCTCGCCCGGGAACGCGACGCAAAGATCTGGCCACTCCTGGCGAGCCAGCCCACTTCGCTGCCGCATATTGTCGCGGCGCGTCTCGCGGTGCACTTCGCCGCGCTGTGGTTGCCACTTGTCGTGGCTGTATCCGTTAGTGCGTTACAAAGTCATTCCTCCGCTGATCCGCTGCTTCCAACGGTCGGGGAAATCGCGCTGTGGCTGGTCATCGCGGCCGGTTACCTGTTGTTCTGGCAACTGCTCGCCGCAGCATTGAACTTTCGCGCCGGCGCTTCGGCCTCGAACGCCGTGTCGCTCGCCGGCGCCTGGCTCGCTGCAGTGCTCTTGATTCCCTCGGGCGTCGATGCGGCGGTTCAGGCGCTCGCCCCGCCTCCGGATCGCCGGGAGTTCCTGCTGGAAGTGCGGGGAATTGAAACCGACCTTTTCAAACGGGCCGACGCGCTCCGCGAGGCCTACGATGCCGCACATCCCGGCCAGCGGCCTCAGGGGCCGCTGAACGAATTCGACACCTACTTCGTCGAAAATTTGTACCCGCGTGCGTTGGCCACCGACGCCGCGCTCGCCCCCGCGCTGACCCGTCTCGTGGAGGAGCGCGCCGCCCAGGCCCGCTGGTGGCGGCGGCTGGCGTGGCTGTCGCCGACGCTCGCGTTCCGGCTCGCCACCGAGCAGCTCGCGGGCGTCACGCCCGTGCAGCGTCAGGTACTGCAAACGCGCGCGAAGGAATTCCAGAACGAAATGCGTGCGGTGTTCGGCGCTCATGTGGCGAGCATGCGGCCGCTCACGCTGGCCGACTACGATCGCACGCCGGAACCCTCGACCGTGCGACTCGCGTTTCGCGACCGCTTCGCGCTCGCGTTCCCTTCCCTCCTCGGACTCGCCGCATCCCTCGTCGCGGTGATGGCGACCGCAATCGCGCTGGCCCGCGGCAATCGCGTACCGGCCCCTCTTAACTTCCGCTCATGAAAACCACCTCGCTTCTCCTTGTCTGCCTGCTGCTGCCCATCGCGATGCAGGCCCAGATGAATTCTTCCCGGGTTGTTCCGCCCGCCGAAAACGATACCTACATCACCCTCGGCAAATTCGAGGTGGCGGCCACTGCGCTTGGCGCCCGCTCCACCGATCTCCTCACATCGGTCACCGTCATTGGCTCCGATCAACTCGAAAACGAGAGTGTCGATTATACGCTGGAGCTACTCGGGAAGATTCCCGGCGTCACCCTGACCGATTTCAACCAAGGCGTCATTACCGCCGATGTTTCCCTGCGCGGCTTCAACGGCGAGGGCTCCAGCCCGCATCTGCGACTCCTCGTGGATGGGATTCCACACAACCTGAACAACGGGTACAATGATCTCGGCCCCGTGTTCCCACTCGAGATCGAGCGGATCGAGGTCGTCAAAGGCCCGGCCGATCCGCGTTATGGTCTCAACGCCGTCGCCGGCACCGTCAACGTCCATACCCACCAGTCGTTCATTGGCCATAAGTTGAAGCTCATGGCCGGCTCATTCGGTCTCCATGACGCGCAGGCTCTCGCCGGCTACCGCCACGGCGCCTTCGCCCAGACCTACTTCGCCGGCTACCGCCGTAGTGATGGCTATCGCGATCACGCCGGCATCGAGAAGCATTCCTTTGCCGGCAAGTGGTCTCTTGCCGGCGCCGCCGAGCGCTGGCGGATCGGCCTGAGTGCCCGCTACCACCATTTCGATGGCGATGCGCCGGGCTACCTCGGCTTCGCCGAATCGCGCCGCACGCCGCGCGCCTCGCCCGCGTTTTCCGCCACTGACGGTGGCTCGCAGGAGAATCTCCAGTTCTCCCTCCACGCTGACGCCCAGCTTGCCGATCGCCTCAACGGCTCCGCCAAAATCTACCGGCACGAGGTCGAGCGCCACCGCTACGTGCGCTTCACCGCCGCCGGCGCCCAGCAGGAGCGGCTGGAAAACGAACTCCACTCCGGCGCCACCTTCGCCGTGCAGTGGCGCCCCGCCGACTTCGGCCTGCCCGTCACGCTCCACACGGGCGTCGAGTTCCACCGTCAGCACGCCGACAACCAACGCTACGCCACCGTCACCCGCGTCCGCACCGCTACGACGCGCAACCACCGCTATCTTCTCGAAAACACCGGTGCCCACCTCGGCCTCGACGTGCGCCCGGCTCGCGCTCTCCGGCTGAACGCCTCACTCCGCGCCGACCGTTTCGACGGCGATTTGCTCAACCGCGCCAATGGCGCCCGCACGCCCATCCTCAGCGACGCCACCATCTGGCAGCCCAAGTTCAGCGCCTCCTTCCAGCCCGTCGCCTCGACGCAGCTCTACGCCAGCTACGGCCGCGCCTTTCAGCTGGGCGGCGGCGCCGCCGCTTACTCCGCCAAGCCCCTCGACCCGTCCAGGAACGACGGCTACGAGCTTGGCCTCCGCCTCACGCCGATCCGCGCCCTCACCGCGCGCCTCGCCGTCTGGCGGCAGACCGCGACCGACGAGATCCGCCTCAAGTCCGACAACAGCGGCGATTCCGAGAACATCGGTGAAACCCGCCGTGATGGCGTCGATCTCGAGATCGCCTGGCGCGTGCACCCGGCGCTTTCCCTCTGGACTTCCTACACCGTGCAGAAGGGAACGCTCACCAATCCCGGCCTCCGCCCAGCCGACGCCGCTCTCCGCGGCAAGAAAATCGACCACATCCCTGACTACCACGTGAAGGCCGGCGCCGATTGGTCCGTCACCCCCGCCTTCACCGCCGCGCTTTCGATTCTCGCGCAGGGCGGCTATCAGCTCACCACCGCCAACCTCCACGGCCAGTGGGGCGGCCACGCGCTCACCAACCTCGACCTGCGCTACCGCCACAAAAAGACGACGTTCTCCCTCGCGGCGAAAAACGTCTTCGACCGCTCCCACGAATACGTCTGGCACGACGGCGCGCAGACCGTGCATTCGCCTGGCGACGCCCGCGCCTTCCTCGGCTCCGTCACGTTCGAGTTCTAGTTCGCGCCGTGTCCACGCTCCTCGCCA
>CAYVDZ010000103.1:7694-11205 GCA_964450575.1 uncultured Opitutus sp. | reverse complement strand
ATTTCGCGGACGACGCTCTCGTCGATGATCGTTTCGAGCGCGATCCAGTCGGGCGAACTCAACTGCGAGATCGTAGGATTCCGCAACGACGGCAATTCCCGGACGACGGCTTCGAGCGCCGTTTTCGGCAGATTCATTTTCAAACCGACCTTGGACTCGGCCTCCAAGGCACCGCGCAACAGCAGCGCAATCGTCTCGATTTTCTTCCGCTTCGCTGGATTAGCCCAACTCTGCCGATTGGCGATCAGCTTGGTGTTGGTCTCAAGCAAGGTGTCGACGATCCGCAGATTATTCGCGCGCAGCGATGAGCCCGTTTCGGTGATGTCCACGATCGCATCGACCAGATCCGGCACCTTCACCTCCGTCGCTCCCCAGGAAAATTCCACCTCGACGTTCACGCCTTGCGCTTCGAAATAGCGCTTCGTCGTATTGATGAGTTCGGTCGCCACGCGTTTGCCTTCGAGATCCTTGGCGGTTTTCACCGCAGAGTTCGAGGGCACGCATAGCACCCAACGCGACTTCTGCGTCGATGCCTTGCTGTAGATCAGGTCGCACACGTCGACCACGTCGGAGTTGTTTTCCTTGATCCAATCCTCTCCCGTGAGCCCGCAGTCGAAAAATCCATGTTCCACGTAACGACTCACCTCCTGCGCGCGCACGAAACGCCCGTCGAGCTCCGGGTCATTGATGGATGGACGGTAATTCCGCGAACTCGTGGTGATTTTCCAACCCGCTTTAGCGAACAGGTTTTTGGTCGAATCTTCCAGGCTGCCCTTCGGCAAACCCAGCATCAGGAGAGGAGCTTTTTCGGACACGTAGGCCAAAGCACACGCCGCCGCCAGCACCTTCAAGCAAATTTCCCACGCTACTTCAGCCATTTGCGGCCGATAAATAACAAATGAATCTGAACCGGCACCGCAGTTGACAACGCCGGACCCAATTGTAAAACCACACTTGCTTCCTGGTCATGCTGACGACTCCTCCTCCTCGCACCGAGCCCAAACCACTCATCGTAATCGTCGAGGACGAGCCTGAGCTTGCCGCGCTGATTTCGCTCCACCTCGAGAAAGCCGGCATGCATACGCAGATATGCAACCGGGCAAATCATGCTCTCAAGTTCCTGAAAAAGAACTTCGCGAACTTGATGCTGCTCGACGTCAACCTTCCCGACCAATCAGGGTTCTCCCTCATCGAAGAACTTAAATCGGAAGATCTTACGATCCCGGTTATCTTCGTGACCGGCAATGTCGAGGAGATGAGTAAGATCAAGGGCCTCGATATCGGCGCCGACGACTACGTCACCAAACCGTTCAGTTACGCCGAGCTGGTCGCGCGCATTCGCGCCGTGCTCCGTCGCACCGAATCCAAGGCCGACCTCAACGTCACCAAGAACGTCAAGATCACGGACCAGCCGTTCGACTTCTGCGGCGCGCGGGTGACGCCAGAGCGCCTGGAAATCTCTTTTCCGGATAATACGGCCCAGAAACTCGGTCGCAAAGAGCTGGGGATTCTTGCCTACCTCAACGCCCATCCTGGCCAGGTTATCACGCGAAAAGCGTTGATTCACTCGGTCTGGGGCATTCATGCGGACGTCAAAAGCCGCTCGCTTGATCAGTATATCGTAAAAGTGCGCGATCTGTTCAGCGCCCACGGACTCGAGCTCAACGCCTTCCGGACCGTGCATGGGATCGGCTACATCTTCGATCCCCGCGGCGTCTCAACCGAAGGACGATAGACGCGGTCAGCGGCACACGTGGCGGACCATGGCCACCCGCCGCGTTAAAGGCGCAAGCGGGGCCGAACGCGTTTCACAAAACGCGCGTAAGGATTTGATTGAGAGGCCACGTCCCGGCTCTACCAGAATGAGCCGGTCTCAACCGGAAACAACCGGACGCCGTGATTGCCCACCTGCCCGCGCCGTTTCGTCGGGTTCTTTTTCCCGCCGTCACCTAAAAGCCTAAAACAGCTCTGACTGCGTCTCTTTCGGACTCGGCGCTGCGGGCTTGATTACGGGTCCGCCGACCGCAGCAACTCCCGCCGACGCGCCTCCTGAAATCACGTGCCCGGGCAGCGCGTACCGTTTCCGCGCTTCGGCGGCCGATGATCTCATCTCGAACCCTTCGAGCACGCGGAACAGCTCTTCCGGCAGCGGCGTACGCCATTCCGGCTTAACTGGCGGCAGTGACAGGTTGAGCGTCGTCAGTTTCAGATTCAGGCGCAGCCGGTCGGCATGGGCCACGACGACTTCGCGGAACCGCTCCGGCTTCAACTCGGCTGCTTTCTCAATCACGCACTCCACACTGCCGCCGCACTCCGCCAGCCATTTCGCAGCCGTCTTGGGGCCAACCCCATCCAGCCCCGGGATGTTGTCGGAGGTGTCGCCGACTAAAGCCAGATAGTGCGCAATCTGCGCGGGCGGCACACCGAATTTTTCCTGCACCCCCGCCGCGTCGAGCAAACGCCAGCCTAGCTTCGGATTCGCCGAGGGCGGCGGGAGCATGATCTTGATCCGGTCGTCAACGATCTGCGCAAAGTCCTTGTCACTCGAAACGATTAGAACCTCATGGCCTTGCCGGGCCAGAATCACGGCCTCAGCCGCCAGCAAATCATCGCTCTCCACCCCGCTGACTTCGATGCCTGCCAGGCCCATCGCCCGCGTCAGTGCCTTGATCGGCTCAATCTGCTGCCGCAGCGGATCCGGCATCGGCTTCCGCTGCGCCTTGTAACCGGCGAGAAGCGCCACCCGCTCTTCTGACTCGCCAAGATCGAAAAAGACCAGCGTCGCCTCCGGTTTCTCCTGATCGATCAGCTTCCAAAGCGACTTCACCCAACCGTGCAAAGCCCCCGTGGGAAAACCATCCGCCCGCGTGAGTTCGGGCAACGCGTGAAAACAGCGGTAAGCGAGATTGAATCCATCAACGAGCAACCATTTCGACATAAGAGAAACCCAAAACAGGTTCGCCCACTATTCGACTCTAAACAGCTGCGAGGGCAATGACGGCCGTCACATTTCCTGCCACATCCGGCATGTGCGCCTCCTGTCCTGGAATCTGTCACCCAATCGTCCGGGCGTTTCGCGATCGCCGCGTCCGCATCACGCGGGCCACGCATCCGCTCATTCACCCGCCGCGATCGCGTACAACTTCCTCTGACCCGTAATATAAAGCGTGCGATTCGCCGCCACCGGCGTGCCATGGCCCATATCGGGCAGCGACGCGTTCTTCGCGATCAGCTTCTTCTCCCGTCCGGTTTGAAAGATATACACGTCGCCCTCGCCCACCTGCACATAGACTCTGCCTTCCACCACCAGCGGCGATCCCCAGATGTTTGCCAACAGGTCGTGCACCCAAACTTGCTCTCCCGTCACCGCATCGGTGCAGCTCAGAAATCCGGCCGTGTCGGTCGCATAAACCAGGCCCTCATGCACCGCGACCGTCGAAAGGCTGTCGTTGAACTTCTCGCCGTCCACCCGCCACACCTCCGCCGTCGTTGTCACATCACCGCGACCACG
>CAYVDZ010000103.1:5820-7684 GCA_964450575.1 uncultured Opitutus sp. | reverse complement strand
GGCTCGCCGATGGCAACAAAGACATGCGGGCCCACAAAGACCGGTGGCGCCACCAACGAGTAGATCGTCTCCGGTTCACCTGTCGGCGATGGCTTCTCGTGCGCCTTGCAGTTGAATTTCCACAGAAGTTTTCCCGTCGTCGCCTCAAAACTATAGAGCCATCCATCGCCACCAGGAAACGCCACTTGCGCCACCCCATCCACCACGCCGTATCCAGGCGAGCCCCACTGCCCTGTGATGATTTTCTCCCCCGGAGAATTGTCCTGCCACACGATCTTCCCGCTCGTCCGATCCACCGCGAGGAAGCTCGGTGCCTCCGGATTTTTGATTAAACCCGTCCGGTAATTCGCACCGTGTCCTGTCACCACGAATACAAGCTCCCCAGCCACCAGGGGCGACGAGGCCGACGCCTGGTTCGGAGAAATCCCCAATGTCGTGCGCATATCAAGCACCCAAATTTCACGGCCATCCTCAACCGCGCGGCAGACTAATTCACCGCGATTGCTGACATAGTAAACCCGGTCACCCACCACACACGGCGTCGAACAGATTCCAATCGAACCGTCATCCTCGCTCTCATCGGAAAGTTTCTCGTGCACTGCGCGCCACAAAAGACTGCCGTCTTTCTCCGAGAAGCATTTCAGCACTCCGCGCTTTTGTTTCACCGTCGGATCATCGTTGTCCGTGCCAATAAACACGCGTCCGCCGCTCACGACCGGCGAACCGTACGTCACCTGCCCCAAATCCGCGACCCACTTGATGTGCTTACGCGGGTTCTTGGCGCCACCATCCCACTCCGTCGGCAAACCTTTTTCGACCGATACCATATTACGATCCGGCCGGCCACCCAGCATCGGCCAATCGTCCGCCCGGGCAAGCGACACCCCGAGCGCGAGCCCAAACATCGTACTGAACCGCACCCACGACGCCCGGTTTATGGCACGGGCACGATATCTCTCGATGTCACCGGAAAGCGTAGGTTGGGCGGTTCCGCTGAGCGGGCGCGCACACCGGTCACAGCCAACCGCATTCAGGGATCGAATGAGCTTCAGGGGAATCATCAGGGTGATTTGCCGGCCACGCAGACCAAGTGAGTAAAGGTCTTCACATAGAGTCGACCGTTGTCGACACAGGGCGTGCTGTGCGTGCCTTCGCCAAGGGGATTGCGCGCGAGCAGCTCAAAGGTATCACCGGTTGCCAGCACGATCATTTCACCTTTCGAGGTCGGACAATAGATTTTCCCGTCGATCAAAACCGGGGATCCAAAAAACTCCGCGCGCAGCCGCTCACTCCAGATTTCCCGACCCGTCGCCGCGTCCACTGCGCTCGCGAATCCGCCGTCGCTAATTAAATATAACCGGCCATCCAAATAAAGCGGGGTCGGCACGTAGGGCGTCGCTTTACGCAGGGTATACGCGACGTGGGTTGCACTGACATCCCCGCGGCCGCCGAGCCTCACCGCCGACAGATAATTCCCGGCCCCGCCTCCCTGCCCACAGCTTCCGATCACAAGATCCCCCGCCACGACCGGCGAGGCCACCATGCGTTTATCCCAGACCGGCGACTCCCAATTGAGAGCCCCTGTTTTCGGATCGAGACCCGAAATGCCATGGGCCTGGCTCGAAAACAAAAGCTCCGGGCCCAGTCCAGCACGCTGATGGATGATCGGCGTGCCGTAAGCAGCCCCACTCCGCGCGGTGCGGCGCGGCGTTTTCCAAACCGGCTCTCCGGTCTTCAAGTCCAACGCGATGACGAAGCTATCGCCGTCCTGATCGTTGGTCACAATGACCGTGTTTTCGTAAATCATCGGCGACGCGCCGTGCCCGTGTTGCGACTGAAACGGTCCGAGGTCCCGGCTCCAAAG
>CAYVDZ010000103.1:0-5810 GCA_964450575.1 uncultured Opitutus sp. | reverse complement strand
CGAATGCCCGCACCCAAAAATGGTCCTGCGAAACGAAGCTCGCGATCACGCGCTCGCCATCCACGACCGCCGAGCTGTTCGCATAACTCGCGTTTCGGTTCTGCGGCCGATGGGTCGGCAGGGGATAACGCTTCGACCAGATCTCCTGGCCGTCGTCCTTGTTCAGGCAAAGCAAGGCGCGTTCCTTGCCGTTATCGATAGCCGTCGTCAGGAAGAGCTTGTTGCCCCAGATGACCGGCTGCGAGTGGCCCTCGCCGGGAATCGGCACGCGCCAGCGAAAATCCTGCTCCGTCCAAGTAATCGGAATACGTTTATCATGGCTGATTCCGGTACCGTTGGGGCCGCGGAAGCGCGTCCACTCCTGTGCGGCGACACTCGTCCACAGTGCCACCGCCACGAACCCAGCCAGAGACGTACGACGCGCGAGAGTTTTCATAGGGAATGGAAGCGCAACCATGCGCTCAAAGCGGCCGAAGCACAGCCGCCCGGCGCTCGACGGTCAAAGAGATTAGCACGCGGGCGCGCGGTTCGCGGTACCCAACCGGTCGCCCGGCCGACCCGCTCATCGCTCGCGCCCACCCGTCGGTCAACCTGCATTTTTACGCCCGGCCGCGATCACTCCGGCCCACGATCTCGGAAACCGGCACCAGCAGACTGGCCTTCGAACTCACCGCGGCGCGCGTCGTCAGCACCACACAGGTGACATGCGATTCAGGGTCGTGCCACACCACTGTCCCGGTCGCTCCAAAGTGCCCGAACGCCGCCGCCGAACAGGTCTTCCCAAACGCACCGGGTTCACGCACCCAGCCCAAGCCATAACGCGGACGATGCGCGCCGGTCTGAACTTCCAGCATTTCCCGCCGGGTTACCTCGGCCCACGGGGCGGAATCGGGACTGACAAAGGCCTCGGTAAACGCCGCCAGGTCGCGCACCGTCGAATGCGCCCCACCCCACGGCGCCCCGAGATTGCGCCAGTAAGGGCTGTTCCAATCCCAGTCGCTGCGCTCGCTCGCCGCAACCTGACATTGCGCCGTATCCGCAAGGTTGCGACCACCGAAATCCAGCGACGTCTGCGTCATGCGCAGCGGACCGAAAATCGTGCTCGTGAGGAATGCCGCCATCGACTGCCCCGTGATCCGCTCCGCGATGGCCGCGGCCAGCAGAATGCCCATGCTCTGATAGCTGACCTTCGCACCCGGCGCGAAGAGAAGTGGAGTGCGGCAGGAGCCCGCGACAAACTCGCTTAACGGCGCGTGCCGGCGTCGTAGTTCGACGTTCTCTGGCAGCATATCCGGGAGACCTGACGTATGATTCAGCAGATGCTTGATCGTCACGGCTTCCCGGCCGTCGCCCCGGAACTGCGGCAGATATTTTTCCACCGGATCCGAAAGCGAAAGTTCGCCGCGTTCACGCAGCCACATCACGACCGAAACCGTCATCGGCTTGGTGGGCGACGCGACGAGAAAGGGGGTGTCGCTTCGGGCTTGCCCATAGCCGCGCACGAACTCAAACCCGCCCTGCCGCATCAGAAATGCCGCTGCCGCCACCTCCCCGCTTCGGATCTGACTCTCGATCAGGCGACTGGCTTCGTCCGCACGTGATTTAATCATGGATACATCGACGGCCCCGCGAACGCGATCCCAAGGGAGCAATGGCGCGGCCGTCGCGGCCAGCAAACCCACAAAGCGACGCCGCGTGAAAGGGGCTTTCATCCCGTCATGTGTTATCGGAAATCGCCGGCGGGCCAAGATCCATTCTGCGAGGAACTGAGCTTTGAGCACACGGAACAATGGTCACCATCGCGGCATTTGACTTGATTCGCGGCGCCGGACCGGCGCGGTTAGTCAGCGCATGAGTACGCGCGACTTTGCGTCGGAAATCGTTTCGCATCCCGACGATCCTTATCCAATCTATCGGGACCTGCGGGAGCACGGCCGCGTTTACTCCAGCGCCACGTGGAAATGCCAGGTGCTGAGTCACTATGAGGACATTGCTGCGGTACTGCTCGATCCCGGGCATTTTTCCAGCCGAGGCCGCGTGACGAATGTGATCGTGCGCGAATTCCCCGAGCAGTTTCTCGAGCAGATCAAGCCGATGCTGCACCATTACTCGCGTGGCGTGATCAATCTCGACCCACCCGATCACACCCGGATGCGACGGCTGCTACAAAAGACCTTCCTGCCGCGAACCCTGGAGCGGCTCGCGATCGGCATGCGCCAAACGGTCGGAGAGTTACTCGATGCCGCCGCGGCGCGTGGAACCGTAGACGTCGTGGCGGACCTCGCGTACCCGCTGCCGGTGAGTGTGATCGGGGACCTGCTCGGCCTGCCACGGGAAGATGGCGGGCGGCTAAAACGCTGGTCAGCGATCATCATGGAATTCCAAGCCGTCCCGCTGCCGACGGCCGAGGCGATCCTGCGTTCACAAGCCGGCATTGTGGAAATGCGCGCGTATCTGCGGGAGTTGGTCCACGCGCGACGCGAGAAACCCCAGGACGATCTGATTTCGGAACTGGTCGCGCTCGAGGTGGAGGGCGATCGGCTGGCGGAAGATGAGTTGCTGTCAACGTGTCTGACGCTCCTCGTCGCGGGGCACGAGACCACCACCAACCTGATTGCGAGCGCCATCTGGCTGCTGCTGCGCCATCCCGCGCAATGCGCGCGCCTGCGCGCGAACCCCGCCCTCATGGCCTCTGCGATGGAAGAAGTGCTGCGCTTCGAGAGCCCTTTGCATCGCGTCGGTCGGACCGCCACCGCCGACCGGGAGATTGCGGGAACGACGATCCGAAAAGGCGAGACCGTCTTCCTCTTGCTCGCCTCGGCGAATCGCGATCCGGCCCAATTCGAGCGTCCGGAGGAATTTGATAGTGCGCGGACCCCGAACAAGCACCTCGCGTTTGGCTACGGCGTGCATTTCTGCCTCGGTGCAGCGCTGGCGCGACTGGAAGGCCCAATCGCGGTGAATGCCTTCTTCGACCGCTGGCCGAATGCGCGGCTCGGGGACGAACCGCTGGAGTGGCAGAGCGGAGTGATGCGCGGGCTCAAGCGACTGCCGCTGGAAATCTAAACGAGGGCGGGGACGACGACGGGAGGTCGACTCGAATCGTACCCTCTCAGTTTCTCGCTCCGCTTTATATAGGCAGGTCAGATCGTTCCGGTGGGCGTCGACGCCTCCGGACGCGGTGCCGCCGGTAGGAAATTAAGCACCAGAAAATCAAGTGCCGAACGCGCGTCAGTATACACCGAACCCAAACCAGATGACAGAGATAATATAACACCCGTCGGTGATGCCGTTGCACGAGCTCTTCAAACGCTCGCGCATCCCCTGCCGCTGCGGCGCGTACAGTCGCAGCTTCCACCGCGCCCGCCTCCACCAGCACCGAAGCGGCGACCAAAGGAACGTTCTGTCCCGAAGATATCATTTATTATTCGGACTTCGACCGCGGCGCCTGGGGTGCGGGTGCGGATTCATTCGGGTCTGAAACACTCACGGCAAACGTCGCCTTCGAATCCACCGGATTCATATAGGCCACCTTCAGTGTATAGACGCCGTCCGCACCGGGAAACGCGAACTGCCACATCCCCCGACCGCCCAGTCCAAGCATGTACTCCTGGCGAAACACCAGTGGCTGAGTGCCGCCGTCTGCAGGCATGATCTCGACCCGATCAAAGCGGATCTTCGCGTTATTCGGTGCACGCCCCACCGTGATGACCGCGCCTTGCGTGAGCGCAACATTTGTGATGGTGCGGATCGCCATCTCCGCCGGGTCGCTCGCCGAGGTAATTGCGGCGTCATCACCGCCCCATTCCGCCAATGTCTTTCCGATCGTGATCGGTGGGCGTTGATTCGCCCGGGGTTTTTCCTCGGCCCTGGCTTGAAGCATCCGCGCAAGTTGCACGAGACGATCACTCGGATATGCCAACCGCAAGGTAACGGTATCATTTTCCCGTGTCACCGCGGTGGCGTTGAGAAAATTGGCGAGCTCACGATCGTTGGATTCCGCCATCGACAGCATCGCGGCGAGGCCTTGCAAAATTTTCAGCAACCGCTCGGCATTGGCGGCCGAGCTCGCGACCAACTCAACATGGCCGAACGTCCCGGATCCCCGTTCGCCGAAAGCCACCGCTCCCGAATGGGTGAGCTGAAGGACGCGGGTCTGCGGCGATTTTTCCGGGAAGATCGGATCACCCGGCACCACCGTGGCGGCGAACAGGGCAGCGCCTTCCGCCAGGGCCGCGGGCTTGGTGAGCGGGGTAACCCCGGCGTCGGCGAGCGAGGGAGCGCTGCCACGAAAGACGTCGCGCGCCTTAATCAACTGCGCCTTCGACTTGCTCACAATCACAATGGGCTCGGGGGGAAAAGCGATGACGAGTTTCGTCTGCTGACCGGCTGCCGCCTTCGGATCACCGATGGCGTAGGCGGGAAAGGGCAGATCGGTTACCTCTGAAAAGACGTCGGGTTCAGCGAGCGTCCCTTGCAACAGCAGACCCTCGGCGATCTTGCGCAGATCAGCCGTCCCCTGCGCGATGAGCGCGCCATCGATCAGGTTTGGATCACTGGAAAGATTGCTCCCGTAAGCCGTGAGCGAGCCCACTGTAGTCAATACTTTGGAGAAGTTGATTCCGATCACGCCCCCCGTCGCCTGTGACTGGGATTGCGAGATGGCGGTGATCAACTCCTGGCCGAGGGTGCTCTCCCGCAGTGAGTTCATATCCGCATAGATCACCCAGCGCGCATCCGCGGCGACCATCTTGGGATTATAGGCGGCTTGCACCGCCGGAAACGCGAGCAGGGCGAGCGCACCCAGCACGCCGGAGTGGAAATAAATTTTCATACAGGATGGAGTGTTTTCCATAGTACCCGGAACCAGCGGCCGAGGTTACAGCCGAACTCGCCGACGTGCTTGAATCATTCGCGGGCCAACGATCCCGCCGGCTCGCGCACATGGAAAATCAGAGCCGTGAGCCCAAGCATCACGACCGCGGTTCCGAGGAGAATCCCCGCCGCGATGGGTGCACTCATCGCAGCCACAACCATGGGCGAATTTCCTCCGCTCCGTTCCAGCAACGGTGCGAGAATCGTGAGGATCTGACGGCTCATCGATAAAGAGCTGAGGTGGGTCGGCACGTTGCCCAACCCGACTTCAATCAACGCCCCGTAGAGCAGCCCTATAATAACATAACGCGATGTGATCATTGCACAAAGAAAACCAAAGGCGCTAAACGCCATGATCGCGACGACCTGCGCCAGCAGAAGCAACGGCAGCGCCTCCGCCAAGCCGGGAACCTGATGAAAAATCCCGAGGCCCGCGATCACCGCGAGTCCGAACAGAAAATCGATCTGCGTGCAGCTGGCATGCGCGAGGTAGCGCAATCCGACAAAGACGGGACGGCGCACGGGCCGCGTGAAAAGATAATCCACCGAGCCTGCCTGCAGGTCGTCACGCACCAAACCCGCCGCCGACAGGAAAGCGAGCAGCGGCACGAGAAAACCCACATAGATGCGCGCCGCCCACGGCAAAAACTCCCGCGCGGCCTGCGCCTGGGTGGTGGTCGCCGGAATCGAAAACGCCCCCAATACAACCAGCATACCCGCCAGCATCAGCCAGCGACTGGGACTGTAATAACGCCGAATGCTCAGCCGCCAAACGCCTCCGAACGCATGCGCAAGATTGGGCCGGACGCGCGGCCCTTCGACGCCGCCGGAGGGTCGCGACGCCGAAGACGTCGATGAGGAGGATAAGAGCGGGGCGTTCATCGTTCAGGAGCGGCATCCACCGCTTTCTCAAGTAATGACGCGGTGCTCTGTAC
>CAYVDZ010000102.1:0-11279 GCA_964450575.1 uncultured Opitutus sp. | reverse complement strand
CTAATCGAAGTATCGGGCCTTTTCGTTTTTATCCTCTCCACACCCCGTTCCCGGGGCGCTGGTGCCGTCCGACTGCTTAATTGCCATCAATCTGTCTCCCTGAGCACGTCGGTCGGACATTTACCGCCGGCGCGCCTGACCGTCCTGCGTCCGCCTTATTGGATCGGAATTCGACTGATGTTCGCCTTCGCCCAGTCATCAAAGCTCTGTAATTCAGGGTTCAGTGATCGTGAGAACTCAATGTTGCGTGGGCCGCAGAACGACTCTTCGAAATCATGTTTGTATTGAAACATGTTTCCAAGGTCATCTGCTCCGGGAAAGCCTAAACTCCGATAGGCATCGAAGGGTACCGGATAATAACTGACAGGCTGCCCGATCGCTCGGCTCAAGGTTCCCGCCATTTGCGTTCCGGTGGGATGTTCTCCGGCGATTCCCACCGTGCGACCGACCATTTCCTGGCCGCGTTGAAATATACCGTAGGCGCACTTTCCAATATCTTCAGCCGCGATCCCCGGCAGCTTTTTATTTCCCATGGGAAGGGCCAACACGAGCTTCCCCGCTTCATCCCTCTTCGGTCCCATACCGAAATAGATCAAATTGTCCCAATAAAATGACGTGAGTAGAAACGTGGTGGGGACACCGAGTCGGGTGAATTCCGCGTTGGCTTCGCCTTTCGCATCAAAATGCGGGACTTTATAACTCCCCTGCAGGGTCGGCATCCGCGGGTCAGAGAGCGGAACACGCTGCCGAGTATCCTCAAGTGTCGACCATATAACATGGGAAACGCCGGTCTCCTTGGCTGCACGAGCCATAGCCGCAGCTTCGGCTTTTTCCCGCTCGGGTGAAAAGTGCGCCCAAAAAAATGTGACGCAGTACGCACCGTGCGCACCGGCGAAGGCGCGCTTCAGGCTTGCTTCGTCATCGACATCGCCCGCGACGACTTCGGTGCCCAATTGGGCGAGAGCGCGCGCCTTTTCGGAATTCACGTCCCGGGTGATGGCCCGGGCCGAGAACTCGCCCGCAGGATCCTTCAGTATTGCCCGGATTAATCCGCCGCCTTGCGCGCCAGTGGCTCCAACAACTGCAATGATTTTTTTCGCTGACATGGGTAGGGGGGGTAAAGCGATCGAAAGCCTGGTACGAGTGAGGCTTAACCCGTTTCCCTGTCAAGGGTTCAACGTCGGCGTTGGGTAAACTGTCATAAGTCGCAAGTGAGGACAAAGACGTGCCCCTTTTCAGTTCCGATCGCCAGTCGACCGTCGTCAGGTGACCACGCAAGTTTTGTTGCGGCAGCAGGCATCTTGATGGTGGCACGTAAAGGTTGCCGGCGTTCGGGGCTCCAGAGTTGCACCGTTCCGTCGGTGGCGGCCGTGGCGAGCAACCCGTGCGTCGTCTGAAATGCCACCGCACAAACTGCGGCGTCGTGAGGGAGCATGGCGGGCTCGCGACCTTCCGGACCACCCCCTGAACAATCCCAAATACACGCGTCCCGCCCTCCGCCGGTCGCGAGCCAGCGTGACGTATGATCAAAGGATAGTACCTTCACCTTGGTTTCATAGCCGCTCATGTGGAGCTCGATGTCTTGTTCGGGAATCCAGAGGTGCACGGATGGATCCTGATTTCCGGAAACAAGCCACTTGCTATCTGGTGACCACGCCAATGCGTGAATTCCGTTTCCATACGGAAACTCCTTTTGGACGATGAAGTCATCCGTGTCCCAGAGGACAACGCCGCCGAAATAGGCTGCTGCGATTGTCCCGCCAGCAGGTTGCGCAGCGAGGGCGGTGATCGTTTTCGGCGCGGGCTTGAACGGGTGTGCCACGGAGCTGTCGGGGTGGATCGCCACCAAAGTACGACCCGCCGCGGCGAAAAGGAGAGGGGGCCGCGGCGCGTGTGTTCCGGACACTGCTCGAGGCGCTTGCCACACCATGTGATCGACCCAAGCCGAACCGAGCACGGCGGTTCCGGTGGGTTGGCCGCTTGCGGTGTTCCAAAGCTTCACCGAACCGTCCTGGCCTCCCGTCGCGAGTAGGTTCGTGATAGGAGCCCCATCCGGGGATTGCTCGATCGTTGGCCGCCAGGCCAGACAGTTCGCGCCGTCAGTGTGCCCCGGGAGCTCAAATTGTTTCGCTCCGTTCTGTGCTGCGAAAAGCGATACCGGCCCCGCGGCACTGGCGGCCGCGAGCTGATCTCCTTTGGGCGCCCACGCGAGGTCGATCGTGTAGTCTTCCAGCGCCGCTGCCCAGAGCTTCGTCAATTGCATTCAAAACTGCTACTGCCGAGGCGCTTGATCGCCATCCTGAAAATAGGATCCGTTGTCGCGGGCCCTTTTGTGAGATCGTTCGCAAAGTTGCGTGCAGATTTTTGTTGCACGTGAAACCCGGGCGGCGCGCACTCGTTCTGCGCATTGTGCGCTCAGGCCCCTATCCCCCATGGCACAGAACCTTACTCGGCGTGATTTTATTGCATTCTCGGCATTGGCTGCGGCCATGTTGGGCCTCCCTGGGTGCGCGACCCTGGCCAAGGCTCCCCGCAAGCCCCGTCCGATTGCTGCCGGTGCAAAAATCCGGGTCGCGCAGATTGGCTGCGGCGGCAAAGGCTACAGCGATATCGTCGCGCATAAGGATGAACAAATCGTCGCGTTCTGTGACATCGATTGGGAACGGCCGAATGTGAAGAAGCTCTTTGCGGAATACCCCGACGCGAAGCGGTATAAGGACTTCCGCAAGATGCTGGTCGAGATGGATGACCAGATCGACGCGGTTTGCGTGAGCACTCCGGACCACATGCATTTTTTGCCAGCCTACATGGCGATCATGATGGGCAAGCATGTTTATATCCAAAAGCCCCTTACTCCCACGGTGGGAGAGGCGCGGGAATTGCTCCGGCTCGCTCGTTTGAACGGCGTGTGCACGCAGATGGGTAATCAGGGTCATGCCGGCGAAGGCATTCGTTTGGTCAAGGAGTGGGTGAACGCGGGAGTCCTAGGTGATGTGCGAGAGGTTCGGGTCTGGACCAACCGCCCGGTCTGGCCGCAGGGCATGACCGAATGGCCCGCCGCGGAAGCGACCCCTGATGGTCTCGCTTGGGATCAGTTTCTCGGGCGTGCGCCCGTCCGGCCCTTCACCAAGGAGGTTCACCCCTTCAAATGGCGTGGGTATCAAGATTATGGATGCGGCGCATTGGGCGATATGGCGTGTCATCTGATGGACGCCGCTTATTGGGGCCTTGAACTCGGCGCGCCTACGAGTGTTGAGCTAAAGGAGATTAACGGTCCCAGTCCGTTCGCCTTCCCGAAATCCGCGATCGTTGAGTATCAATTTCCCGCTCGCGGTAAGATGCCGCCGGTGAAGCTTACTTGGTATGAAGGCGGCCTGAAGCCCGCCAAACCGGCGCAGATGGAGGAGGCCCGCCAACTCGCCAAGGGCGGTCAGCTCATCATTGGTGACAAAGCGACCGTGTACGACGGTAACGACTATTGTAACAGCCCCCGTCTCGTTCCCGAGGCGCAGCATCAGGCACTTTCACCGACCTTTCCCCCCAAGACCATTGTGCGCGTTCCCGAGGGAAATCCTCATAAGGAATGGACCGCTGCTATCCGCGCGAACAATCCGCTCCTGGCGGGATCGAATTTCGAGTACTCGGTGCCATTTACTGAAACCGTGGCTCTTGGGACGATGTCCATTCTGGTTGGGAAAAAGTTCACGTGGGATTCGTCCGCGATGAAGACCAGTTTGCCGGAAGCCGATAAACTCCTCTATCCGACCTATCGCCGCGGCTGGAAGCCAACGGACTTCATTTGAGGCGGCGATCGTCCGCGACAGGGCGGACCCACGATTCCGATTCCGTCTATTTCAGGACGGGTTTGGAATCGTGTTCACGTGCGTCGTGAGAGCCGAACCGTTCGTGATTGACGAGCCGCTTTAATGAATGGGCCACGCCGAGGCCGGTCCATCATGCCGGAGCACCTCGATTGCGCAAGCGCCACGGGTCCCATGGAATCGGTAATGAGACCCGGCGTCACCAGAGTCGGTTTGATTCGATTCCCTTAGCGAATCGGATTCCCTCGGCACCCGCGAAGGCTTATAAACCGTGATCCCTATGACATCCGATCACTCCTCCAGTCGTCGCTCGTTCCTCAAAACGGCGGCCGCCCTCAGTGCCTTGGCCGCCGCGCGTCCTCTCGCGACCGCAGCCACCTCCGGCCGAAAACAGCCGTTTCAAATTGGCCTCGCTCAGTGGTCGCTCAATAAGCGTTTCCTCAAGCGCCCCGGCGCCGAGCCCCTCGATAACCTGGAATTCGCGAAGATTGCCCGGTCTCTGGGGATCGACGGAATCGAATACGTGAACCAGATGTTCATGGATAAGGCGGCCGATCGTGCCTATCTGGGCGAAATGAAAAAACGCGCTGCCAGCGAGGGTGTGAAGAGCCTTCTCATCATGTGCGATCGCGAGGGTAATCTCGGTGCCCCCGAGGAGGCTGCCCGAACAAAGACGGTGGAGAATCATCTCAAATGGCTCGATGCCGCCGCGTTTCTCGGCTGCCACAGCATTCGCGTAAATGCCGCCAGCGATCCCAAACTATCACCCGACGAACAGGCTAAACTCTCCGCCGACGGACTTCATCGACTCTGCGTCGAGGGGGACAAGCGAGGCCTTTGGGTCGTTGTGGAAAACCACGGAGGACTCTCCTCCAACGGCAAGTGGCTTGTTCAGGTGATGAATCAGGCCGATCACAAACGAGTCGGAATTCTGCCTGATTTTGGAAATTTCTACACCGACCGGCAGAAATCAGAACTCTATAATCCGTACCAAGGCCTCCGTGAGTTCATGCCCTGGGTAAAGGAAAGCGTCAGCGCCAAGTCCTGGGACTGGGACACCGGAGCGGGCCGGTTCTACACCGAGGATCGCCGCGACAAGATCGAGCTGACCCTCGATTTCGAGCGGCTTCTCCGGATCGTCACGGGAGCCGGCTTCTCGGGGTACGTGAGTATTGAATACGAGGGCCAGAAACACAGCGAGATCGATGGCATCAAGCGCACCAAGCAGGCGCTCGATGAAATCCGCGCTTTGTTATAATTAAATCCTGAGAGGTGTTTCCCAAACGCCTCGTGACATGACCACTGACGCAAAGGGTGAATTCTGGAAAGCCGATAGAAGACCAGGGTCTCGCCCGGATGCGCCACCAGCCACCGCCGGGCGACAGCATTGTGGACAGGTCCGTCTAAAAACAACGCCAGCCAACGGTTGGGTGTCGGTCAGCGTGGCCTCAGACGACCTCGTCCAGCTGCTCCTTGATGGGCCGAATAGCGGAATTGCCCTTGCATGCCAGCCCGGGGAAAGCGGTCGTGCGCTTGCCGCGACGGGGCGTGGTGGAACGTCCGTCGCGTAGCTCGCGCCCGAGGGCTTTGATCACGATCTCCTTTAATCGGGACTAATTGAAAGGGGTCAATGATCAATGCTTGATAATATTGGGATGAGCTGGCAGGATTAGAGAATGGCACGAAAAACAAGGATGGAAGGGGCGGGAGGGCTGTACCACGTGTTGAACCGCGGCAACTACCGGCAATGGATCTTTGGGGAGGAGGGGGCGAAGGATGCCTTCGAGGCGACGCTGTGGGAGGCCTGCGAGAGGGCGAGGTGGGTGTTGCATGGGTACTGCGTGATGGGTAACCACTATCACCTGGCGCTGGAGACGCCGGAGGGGAACTTGAGCGAGGGGATGAGGTGGCTGCAGAGCGTGTACGCGAATCGGTTCAACCGGTATCGAAAGGAGAGCGGGCATTTGTTCCAGGGCCGGTACAAGAGCCTGATGGTGGAGAACCGGGAAAGGTTGGCGGGGTTGTGCCACTACTTGCATCTGAACCCGGTGCGGGCGAAGATCTGTGGGGTCGCCGAGCTGGTGCAATACCGATGGTCGAGTTACCGGCATTTGCAGCAGGCGAAGGACCGGCCGCGCGTCCTCGACGTGACCGCATGTTTAGAGGGTGCCGGGGGACTGGAGGACACGGCCGGAGGCAGGCGTAAGTACGCCCACTACCTTGAATGGCTCAGCGAAAACAAACCGGCGCAGAAGGAGCTGGAGTTTGCGAAGATGAGCCGGGGATGGGTGATCGGCGGAGACCAGTTCCGGAGGGAACTGGCGCTGGACGAAGCCATGGATCGGCGGGGGATCAAGCAGTCCCAGGCGGAGGCCCGGGAAATGCGGCGGGAGCGTTGGGCAGCAGCTTTGGAAAAGGGAATGATCCAGCTGCGCAAGACCGATCAGGACGTGCGAAATGACCCCAAGTCGGCGGATTGGAAAGTGGCTCTGGCCGGGGTGCTCAAAAAGCGCCTGCTTTGCACAAACGGATGGCTGGGCGAAAGACTGAACATGGGATCGCCCGCCGCGGTTTGCCGCTACGTTTCGGAAGCGGTCGGCGGTCGCCGCCCCGCCGCCCAAAAATACATGATGAAGTTTAAGTCTTAATCATTGATCCGTTTTGCGCCCATCGGATCCTACCGTTCTCCGGGAGATCCGTCTTGGGCGTTACGCGCGAACTGTACCGGCGCGAACGCAGGAGTTGAAACCTGCTCCCGATTCGCGCACATTCCTATCATGACAGAAATCATCTTCGAGGTGCGCGAGGACGACGCGGATGGCGGCTACAATGCCTCGGCGCTTGGCGTGGGCATCCATACCCAAGGCGACACGCTCGAGGAGCTGCGCGCCAACGTGCGCGAGGCCGTCGATTGTTACTTCGATGAGACCATGGAGGTGCCGAAAGTGATCCGCCTGCACTTCGTGCGGGACGAAGTCATGGCGCGATGAGGTTGTCGCGCCATGGATCCGGTCCGGAGCTGGTCAAGGCGCTCCGGGTGGTGGGCTACGTCGTCGATCAGCAGCGTGGCTCGCACATCCGCGTAACGACCCAACGCGACGGCGAGCATCACGAAGCGATTCCGAGCCATCACCCCATCAAGGTCGGCACGCTTTCTTCCATCCTCAAGAGCATCGCCGCGCCTCACCGCCTCAGCGTCGAAGAGCTCATCCGCAAGCTCCGCATCTAACCGGGCGTCGAGTGGTTTAGTATTTCCCGTAACTCAGCAACGTTCCTATCGAACTGCGATCGTCGGGGCCGGGGCGATCGGGTGCTATTACGGCGCGCGGCTCGCACTCGGCGGTGAAGACGTGCGGTTTCTTATGCGCAGCGATCTGGAGGCGGTTCGCGCCCATGGCCTGACGTTGCGGGAAAAGGCCGCGTCCCGTCGGCTCGCGCCCGTCGCGGCGTTTGCGCGGGCAGACGAAATCGGCCCGGTTGATCTCGTGGTCGTGGCGTTGAAGACCATGGCCAACGGTACGCTGCCCACCTTCCTTCCACCGCTGCTCAAGCCCGACACCGTTATCCTCACATTGCAGAACGGGCTCGGGAACGAGGAGTTCATCTCCGCTCTCGTCGGTGAACGCCGGGTGCTCGGCGGACTGTGCTATATTGCCGTCACGCGGGAGGCGCCGGGTGAATTGTTCGGTCATCATACTCCGGGCGCGATCACGTTTGGTGAATTCGGCGGACCTGCCACTGCCTGCGTCCAGACGGTGGCCGCGAAGTTCGCCGCGGTGGGAATAAAAACGCGGGTGCTGGATAATCCCGCCGAGGCGCGCTGGCAAAAGCTGATCTGGAACGTGCCGTTCAACGGCCTCGCCATCGTCGGGGGAGGCCTCCCGACCGATCGCATTCTGGCGGATCCGGAACTCGCCGACCAAGTGCGGCCGCTGATGGAGGAAATCGCCGCAGCGGCGCGTCACTTCGAGTATGAGATCACGCCCGCGTTCATTCAGTCGCAGATCGACGTTACGCCGCCCATGGGGCCGTACAAACCATCGAGTCTGGTGGATTACCTTGCGGGTCGCGAAGTGGAGGTGGAGGCGATCTGGGGCGAGCCGCTGCGCCAAGCGCAGCAGACTGGACTCCCGATGCCGCTTCTGACCGGGCTCTATGCGCGCCTGCGTGAGCTGATCGCCCGCCCGGCGGTGTCTCGATCAACCTGAAAACCGCAATTGGATCCACAGATTACACCGATGAGCACAAATTACCCTAAATTCGGCAGCTTCTTTTAACCACAGATTACACCGATGAGCACAGATATAGAGGATTACTAATGAAGAGGCACCTAGCTCTGCGCTTCACACCTATCATTGTCATTGCGAGCCCGAGAAACGAGGGCGCGGCAATCCAGCTCGATGGATTGCTTCGTCGCTGCGCTTCTCGCAATGACAGATGAAATACAGTTCGCTGCATGTTGACGAGTAGGTATTAAATATTCGGGCTAGTCGCCATTCACCCGCAAGGTGAAGGGACTGTATTTATTATGCATTGGTAATCTGTGATCATCCGTGGAATCCGTGGCTTCAACTGCATTCTCTGGGAGTGCCAGGGCATCCTACATTTCGGGCGCTCCACCTTGCGGGTAAATGGCAGTCAGGTGCTCCTTAATCTGCAATTCTCTGTATCCGTGCCATCCGTGGGTTAATCTGACTCCCGAATTTGGACCAAGCGGCCACTGGATTTTTGGTTTACACGTTCGGCTTCGACTTGAGTGCGAGCTTGACCCGGCGTTCCGACTCAAGCTTGAGTTTTCGCCGTGAGACACGAGCAGCACGAGTTTCTCTTTGCCGATGGCCCGCAACCGGAGCTGCATTTGGCGCACCCGCTCGATGATCTTTTCGTGGCGATCGCCGCGGCTTGGGGCATTCCGGTCGGCCGCGACGTGCGGCTGAATTTGGCTAGCTCGTCGCTCCCGGAGCTCACCGGGAAGCTTGAACTCGTCCGCTCGCCTGACCTTCCCCTCGATGGACGGGAACCGCTGTATTTGCGCCTCAAGGGCGTGCTCTTCACCCACCGCGAGATCGCGAACTGGACGCTCCTCGATTGAGGGGCGTCGCGAAATTGTCTGAAAGACGGAAACGCCGAGCGTGCACTCGCGGGTTTCCGACTTTTCAGAGGTTCACCAGCTTCCGCGGAGGCCGCCGACGACCAAACGCGGGGTGCCCGTGTTGACCAAGCCGCCGGCGTTGCGCCCGGTTTCAACTCGGGCATTGCCGAGGTTTTCGGCTGTAACAAATAGCTCCAGGCGATCCGTGAGCCGCCGGCTGACGCTTAAGTCCACAATCGCGACGGCGCCCAGTCTGAGTTGGTTTTCGTCGTCTTCAAATTGCCGGCCGAGAAACCGGACGCGCGGGATGAACCTAAGACCGCCAACCGTCTCGAGCTTCGCGCTCAAAGCCGCCGAGTGCCGCGGCACCTGGGCGATGCGCAAGCCGACCAATCCCGGGGCGAGCGTCGACCGGGTGACGATGGCATCGTTATATAGATAGTCGCCCGTGACCGTCAGGGCCGGCGACGGCCGCCAGCGGGCGGAGAGTTCGAAGCCGCGGACGCGCGACCGCTCGAGATTGAGCCGCTGCCGCCCGACCCCGCCGGCCGGGACGAATCCAAATAATGGGTACGCCCCGGGCCCGCGCACCAGCGTCACATTGCCGACCGCATCGCGCAGGTCGTTCCAAAACGCCGTGGCACCCAGTGTGAGGACCGCGCCCGGTTGGGCGCGGGCCGTCGAGCGCGACGAAATCGCGCGGGCGGGGTTCTGACCCGCCTGCGAACTCCCCTGGTTATTCCCGCGAACTTCTGCCAGAAGCGACCACTCGGCAGCGAGCTCGGCGGAGGTGACGCGTTCGGTGCTGAGCTCGGCGTTGGCTTCGGTAATGTTCGGGCCGACGCGAAACGGTCGATACAGCTCGTTCAGCGTGGGACGGCGAAATGAGCGCTGGGCGTTGGCGCGCACCCTCCAGGCGTCGGTGAGCATCCACACCAGCCCGGTGCTCGGGCTGAAGGCGGTGCCGTCGCGATCGTCGTAGCGTTCATCGCGCAGGACGGCGCCCGTGGTGCGATCGGTCTCGCGACGGTGACCATCGTTGTCCTGCCACGCATCGATGCGGGCGCCAAAGGTCGCTCGGAGTTGTTCCGTGAGCGGCCGTTCGTGCATGGTGAAAACACCGCCGACGCCTTGCTCGCCGCCCGCGATGCGGAGGCGGATGAAGTTTCCGTTCACGAACGTGAAGTGTTCCCGGGTCTCACCGCGCACAAACCGCGCGTCGCCGCCGAAGCTCGTCCGCGCGCCGTCCGAGTGCTTCCACGCTCCGATCCACGCTGCACCAAAGGCAGTCGAGGGCACGGCGAACTGGTCGCTGGCGGGCGTCTCATCGGTGCGGGTCGCGTTTACGGCGCTGAAGGTGCTCGCGAAGGATTGGTCCTGCGCGTAGCCCGTGGCGTTCCACGCGAAAGCATCGGCGGGCTGGGCCGTGGCGCTTACGGAGAGGAACTTCTCGCGGGATCCATTTTGTTGATACGGTGTGCCGTTGCTGCGTTTCTCCTCGAAACCGCGGACCGTGGCGGCGAGTTCGATCGTGTTGGCCAACGTCTGCGTCCAGCGCGCCTGCAACCACCGATGGCGGCTCCAGGCGCCGATATCGATCGGGCCGCGGTCTTCCGGCGCGACCAGCGAAAAGCCGTCGGTCGAAAACATCCGCGCTTGGACCAACAGCGTGCCGGGTCCGACGGCCTGGGTGTGCGCGATTTCTCCGCTGCGCGTGCCGTAGTCTCCCACCAACACGGACGTGCCGGTGCGGGTGGACGGGGAGGTGTCCGAGCGGACATGGACCACACCACCGAGCGCGGCGTTGCCCCATGCGGTGGCTCCGCCGCCGGGGACGAGCTCCACGCCGAGCAGTCCCTCGCGCGGGACCTTGGTCCAGGCCACCCAGCCGCCGAAGGGATCATTGAGCGGTACGCCGTCGAGCAGCACGAGCGAACGGCTGGCACCGCTGGGCCCGAGGCCGCGAAGGGAAACACCCTGCGCGGTCGGGTTGGCGGTGAGACTGTCGCTCCGTCGAAAAAGACTGAACGCGGGGATGCTGCGCAGCGCCCCATCCAGTGTAGTGGAAGGAGCACGACGCAGATCGTCGCCGTCGAAAACGTGCAGGGTGGCGGCGACCTGCATCGGCGGCTGCGGCGTCCGCGCGGCGGTGACGACTTCCGGCGCGAGTCGGACGATGCTGCCCTGCGCCTGCAGGAGCGGGGGCTTCAGCGCGAGCGAGGCGAGCGCAGTGCCCGCCAGCAGCCGGCGGAGCAGCGACAGGTTGGAGAAAGTCGATCGAGTCGATAAACCCGGAGAGTGCGGCGCTGGGCGCAAAATCATCATAGTCCAGAAGGTGTGCTTGAGTAATTAAGGGTGTGATTCTC
>CAYVDZ010000101.1:0-11322 GCA_964450575.1 uncultured Opitutus sp. | reverse complement strand
TCGGCGTCGTCGACGTCGAGTGGGTCACGACCTTGACGAGCTTGCTATCGCTGCCCTGCACGACGTCGACCGCAGCGCCTTCGGTGTATCCGCCGCCGCCCGGACTTGAGCTTTCTTGCGACTCCTGCCAGAGCGTATCCTTCCCCGCCGTCAGCGTCGTCCGCGTGTCCGACTCGCTGATACGCGCCGGCTCCTTGCGTGGTTTCGACGAGAAGATTTCCGCGCGGTCAAACTGCCGCAGTGCCGTGATCTCGGAGTTCTTCAACCCGCGGCCTTCTTCGCGTTTTCGCAGCGCGTTTCTGAGTGAGTCGGCGTCCATGGGTTAGACGAGATGCCAATACTTGGGAGTGCCCGCGTCGTAGTCTGTCGGCCGGATACCCCACGTCGTATCGGCTGCGAGGGCGCCGGACCGAAGCGTTGGCCGCGCGTACTTGTAGAACACGAGCCCGCCCTGAATCCACGAATAGCGAAACTCGTTCGTTCGTCCGCCGATGACCCCGGGGGCGCCCGCAGTCACAACCGCCTTCAGGGTCGCAATGCTCGTGATCCCGGTCGCAATCATCACGACGCTGGGCATCGTTGGAATCGCATTCTGTGTGGGGATGGTCGCGTAGATCACCCGGCGCCTAAAATACTTCGTCCCGTCGTGCCCGAGGAACGCAAGATCCGTGTCCGCTTGAAGCGTGAAAGTGCGATCGTCCGGAGCGTCTGGCCCTCCGAACACCTTCAGGTAAGCCGCCGAGCTGACCGCGTAGCCAACGACCGAACCCATAACCGAAATCAAATGACCTACCGTGTGCACCTGGCTAATTGCCGAGACTCCGCCCATTGCCCGATACCCGCGGAGGCCTTCCACTCGCGAAACCGGCGTTAGATTGCTGTCGAGGTTCCGGTACTGCGCGAACACCGTGGCCCACTCAAGGGGGTTCCAAAGCGGGTGCGTCAGGTCTCCGATACTGCTGTCCGCCCGGTAGTTGATCTCCTCAATCCCGATCAACGTCGCATCGATTGGCGGCGAGAGGTGGATGTCGAGAGCATGCGAATTCGCCACGTCCGGGTGCGCGATGTTCACCGCTTGGGCCCTGCCTGGATACGTGAATTGAACAAATCGCTCCCGAGTGACAGCCACGCCGGTCAGGATGGCAATGAAGACCGGGGTGTCTGAATTGTCCGGCGCGATCGTCACCTGCGGAGTCGAGATATACCCGCTCCCAGGGTCTGTCAGGGTCAGGCTCGTGATATACCCCGTCGTTCCTCCCGAGAGAACCGCCGTAGCCGTGGCGCCGCTTCCGCCTCCCCCTGAAATCGTGACTGTTGGCACAGCGCCGTAATCGGTATTCCCCGCACTCAGCATCTCAAATCCGGCAACCGTCGTGCCGACCAGCGGACTCGCTCCCGCGGTATTCTGAATCCAGATGGGCTGCCAGCGAATCACCCCGTCGAGTTCGTCGTAATCGAGCTTGTGCAGGACTCCAGCCGGTCCTCCGCCAACTGCCGCAAGGGTTGTCGCCCAAGCGGCGCCCGGTGCCCCGAAGATCGTCCACGCTGCGAGCATAAGCCCGTCGTCCCGCGGCTGCGTGCCTTTGGACACAATGCCGATTCCTTCAGCCCATGTCTTCGAATAGACCGTGTACCCGTCGGAGATGCGCTCGGACGAGTCGATCTCGATAACCGTGCCGCCGATCGTGGCACTCGGTGCCGTTGGCGCGGAACCCAACTGGTCCCGACGGTAGATGATGAGGCGCCCGTTGTTGGCCGGATCTCGAGAATCAGAAATCAGGCCGGAGCCATCTGCGTAAACCTTGGTGGTGAGGTCGAGCCCGTCTTGTTTGGAAATGCGTGTGCTCGTGACAACACCGGCAGGCAAGGCGCCGTCGTCCACTTCGAAGTAACGGACCGTGACCAAGTCCAAGGCGCCGCTGTACCGCGTCTCCGTCTCGATCTCAATTCGCCCGCGTCCTTCCGCCCAGGCGTAATCGTAAACTGTAAACCCGTCCTCGAGCCGCGTCCCGCTGGAGATTTCAACTACGGTGCCGCCAATGGTTGCAGATGGAGCTGCTGGCGCCGCATTGAAGCGCGACCGCCGGTAAATCTTCAGCTTCCCGTTGTGCTTGGTCTCAACGTCGTCCCGAATCAGAGCCGTGCCGCTCGCCTTCGACCATGTCACCGTCCAGACACGATAACCGTCTTGGTCGCTGCGGTCTTCCGATGTCAGGATCCCGCCTGTGAGTGGATCCGTCGTCGGCTGCGCGCTGACACTTGACGCCGTCAGATGCCGAATCGTGATGCGCTCGAGCATCCCGTTGAATCGTAGGTCGCGGCTTCGTGAGATTTCCCCGTCGCCCTTCGCGAACGTGGAGCTGTAAACCGTGTAGCCGTCCGTGTTCTGAGTAGCGTACGCGGCCAGCACATATCCGACGGGCGTCGCTGGCGCTGAGCCAATCGTTCGAATCGTGCGGGTCAGGAGCTTCCCGTTGTTCGACTCTTGATCCTGCTGCGAGAGGATAAACCCAAGGTCCGTGAGTTCGATTGCGAAGACGCCCACCGTCGCCACCGGACCAACCTTCTGCACCTCAACCTGGAATACTACAGGGGAGCCGCTTCCGATGGCCGGACGAAGCGATGCCGCCTGACTCGATTTGCAAAGGTGGGTCGTGCGCGTAACCCGCCGGCCGTCAAATGTCGTCGTCTCGACAACCTCGGTGGTGGCCGTGAGCGCGTTATCCGCCAACTCCTGATACACCTGCACGAGTCGGGATGTCGCCCCCCGCTCGGATGTCTTCTCAATGCGCTGCTCAGTGAGGAGCGCCGTCGTGAACTCCTTATCGGCAGTCCCGTAGGCGAGAAACGCACTCGTCTCGATGTTGGCGAGCTTCGCCGCATCCGGGTCCAACTCGCGAATGCGCGTGATTCTCCGAAGACCGCTCGGGGTCTTGTCGATGAACGGTCGACCAAGAAGCGTGTCGAGAGACATGAGCAGTTACCACCCGCAGGCCGGGCGGAATTGTTTAGGGCCCGACGGTTGCACGCTGCGGAAAGTGTTCAGTTGCGCCCGGGCGTCATTCCCCGCGGCAAAGATGGCGGAGACGTTATTCCCGGCATAGCGACGGCCGAGCGGGTGCTTGAGCAGGCGCTCAAACATGAGCGGTTCGAGAATCGCGCCTGCAATGTCCACGTCGTCATGCGGGAGCACGGGTTCGTCGTCCGCAGCAGCCAGCGGCACTGGAAGGACATTGAGCCTGGCCTCGATCGTGAATGCGGCGCCCGGCAGCGGATACAGGTGAAGCCGCGACCCGGTGGCGAAGGTGGATCCAGTGGCCGCGCTATCCACATGGTAATACCGCGGGTCGCCCACGTCGGTAATCAAACTCGGATCGAAGCGCGGACGAGAGTGCGCAACCGGTCCGCGTCCCGCCTTGGGATAAAAGTCGAACGCTGGTGAACTGCGGAGCGATACCTCGTCCTCCGGGAACGGCAGCGGGAGAAGCGGCCCAATGCCAAGTAGCGAAGGCCTCTCGCGAATCGTCACCCCGGATCCTGGAAGCGCAACCGCGTTGGAATACACGGTCGCGGAATAACTCCCAGTCACGCCAGACCACGGCTGCGTCAACGTCGTCGTGCTGCCGATGCGATAGAAGGTCGCGCCGATCTGAACGAAGCTGCCGAGGTACTTCGCCGTGAAGGTGTGGCCTGTTACCGCCGTACTGCCGTTCGTGAGCCCCAGCGTAGCCGCCTCCGGCGCGAGTACGATGTCGGACCAATACTTGATCGCCCACGCTGGCCGGCGCCCATCCCTGGAGGCGTAGCAGTCGAGATAGGCCGCGTTGACGATCGTGTCCACGTCGAGTCCATCGCGACTGGTGAGGTCACTGTACTCGTCGAAACCAAGGGCACCGGCGAGCGCGTTGCGGAGGTCGCTGAATGTTTTACCCATGGCGTTTTAAGCTATCTCTTCCATGCCATGTATCGCACCGCCGTACCGGCGAAGCTCACATCGCCCACGAAATCGGCGATGGTGATCACGCCTCCCGTGCCATTGTCCGCGACGGTTGACGCGCTAAGGACGTAGTTAAAGAGCGAACTCGACGCGCCGGTCCCACGGTTCACGAAAAGCGGGTTCGTGCCAAGGTTCTGAATGTAGAGTGAATCGCCCGCCTTCATCGCGATCAGCGCCGCTGTTGTGATGATCTCCGAGTTGGACGGCTTGCGGGATTTTGTAAATGTAGTCATGGCATTAAATGAGCGAGTTGCGGAATCAGGCTGGAACTTTCACGGCCTGCTTTTTCTTCGTTGAATTTGGAGTTTCGAGAGCGGGCTCAACCGAGAGAGCGCCCTTGTCGTACGCTGCAATAAGCACCAGCGCCACTTGCTCGTTATCGTCCGGGTCCCGCGGCAGAGATAGACCGCGCTCAAGCATCGCAAGGACGACAGCCTCCGAGAGCGGAGCAGACTGCTTGATTGTGACGACGGGCGCGAAGTAGCACCCCATCGTGCGCCCCTGCGCTTTGAAAAGGTCGTCGGCCTCGGCCTGCTTGGAGGTCGTGAAAATGTAAGCCGCGTGCTCGTCGTTCCACAGGAACGGATACACCGTGCCAGAGTAACCTTCGATCTTCCGCCGGACACTATTGGCACGGCGTTCGTTGAGCAGCTTGATCGTGAGAGAGTCCATGTCTGAGAAATTCAGGGGTAAAACCTATCGTGAAGAAAAGCCCCGTCCGGTGTTTATCCGAACGGGGCTCGCAAATTACCTACTCGGTCGGGCCCTTAGTTGAGAGCAACCAAGGGTAGCCCGTAATCGAGCGCACCCTCGACCACGAGGAAGTTCGGGTAGCGCCCGATGGAATCCTCTTTCGGAGCATACCCGCGGATCCCTTGGATGCCGCTCGAGTTGATATGCGCCTTGCCGGAGGTCTTCGAGACGAAGTCGTCCTGCCATTCGATTGGGTCTGCATCAATTGCGCCCTTGGCGAGCGCGAGAGCCTCGGCACCCATGACCAAGGCGTAACCGAGCGGCACGCCCCACTTATTGCACGGAATGATCCACGAGCCGCTCGGGTGAGCGTTCGTGTACTTCGACGCGGCAGTGAGGGCCGTAAGCTGGCCGTCAGCGTTGACCGCACGAGTGACCGTGAGCCGGTTGCCGTTGTTGCCAGCAGTCACATACGACACGATCTCGTACTTGCCGCGGTCTGCACCGGACACGTTATAGATCAGCGCGTAGTACGTGTTGTTGTCCGTCGGCGCGACCTCCGCGGAAAAGGTCTTCCAGTAGTTACCCCGGAACGCCGAGAAGTAGTCGTACAGAATCGTGTCCGTCAGCGCCCCTGCGGTGTTGTGTGCGCCTCCGCCCGTGACAGTCGTAGGCGTCGCGTCGGCGAGTGCCGCACCCAAGAACGCGATCGGGAGAAGCGGCGAGCCCTGGCGCTTATTGCCGGAGTCGAACTTGATCGCGTGCCGGTGAATAAGACTTTCCTTCCAGCGCGGGTACTTACCCGTCCAGTGGAAATTCTCTCCGCCTCGCGCCTGAGCGTGCAGCACGGCCTCGCGGAACTTCTGTTCGTCCTCAAGGGATCGAAGGAAGCGACGCGGGCCAAACGTGACGAACTCCGGCACTTCGCTGCCAGCTTCGTCCATCGACAGGCCAAGCGGCATCGCGCCCAATCCAACGAGCTGCTCGGTCGACTCCTCAATGGTGCCGGTATCGAACGTGTTGTTGAGGTTGATGTCGTTCGATGTCGCGCCGCCACCGATGCGGTATACATTCGGCTGGTCCGTCGCGAACAGCGCCTTGTCGCGGAACGTGATCTGGATGTCGTCCGCCTCCATCATGCCCCACCACTGCTTGCATAGCTCGTACAGGACCGACTCGCGCGACTTGCCTTGGTTGAACCGAAGCAGTTCGACGAGTTGATCCTCCGAGATGGCAAACCGGCGCATGTCCACGGTGACGCCCCAGGTGCCATGCACGGGCTTCGCCGTCTTGCTCTTGAGCTCTGCGCCACCAATTACCCCCCTGCCGCCGATAGGCGCCATGGACGTGAAGGTGACTTTCTGAGACCCGCCCGCACCGAGCTCGGTCTTTTCACAGATAGGCTTGCCCGACTCTTCGGTGCCGATGAAATCCTTCATCGGGTTAGAGTCACGGGAGTCCGCGGAAACCAGTTCGCTCCACAGTTGACGCATCAACTGCGGGTCGCTGGCGATTAAAGCGTCGTAATGAAGAACTTCGGAAATATCAAAGGCCATTGTAATTAATGGTTAATTAAGTGAGATTGCTGACTTATCGCGTGCCTGCTTTTGCCGAGATGCGGCGGAACAGTTCGCGACGTTGCGCCGAGCTCATGCCCGGGATTGCTGCACGTAAGTCTTCCAATGTCTTCGCAGCCGGCGCCGAGGACGGTGTTCCGTCGGCTCCCGATACGAGTTTGGCGCCTGGCACTTGCTGCGGCTTTGGCCGAAGCGCGGGCGTGAGCGTTGTCGAAGGTGCGGCTTTGGTGGCCGTCGTCGGCGCAGCAACGGGCGTAGTCGCCGCGCTGCCTGCTTTCTTTAGCCCGTGCCTCGTCGCGAATTCCTGCGTGATCTTTTCAGGCCACGTCGGATCCGCGAAGAACCGTGCACGGTTGGGATCGTTGAGCGCCGCGCCGACGTAGCCATCGAGAGCCAGCCGGGACATGCCATCCGCGACTTTCAATTCTGGATACTGGTCGAATGCGCGATCGCGCGAAAAGGTTACTTGCTGCTCGACCGAATGCGCGGCTTGGGCATCGCGATTGCGAATGTAGCCTTCGCGTTCGTGGTTCAGCAGTTTCAGGTCGGCCCGGATGTCCGCAATCTGGTCGGAGAGCTCGTCGGCTTTCTTGTTGTCGACGTCCTCCCGCGCGGCATCCCGGTCCTTGGCAAGGTTCGTGAGACTCTCGCCCAATGTCGCGAGCTGCGAGTCGAGGCCCTGCAGTCCTGCATCCGCAGCGGGCTCGGCCTTAACTGGGGGCGTCCCTGGAGTAGCGGCCGCTGCCGGCGTAGTGGCGCCGTACACCTTCGAACACGCCTGCAGCAAGCCAAGCCCGGCCTCGATGACATTGCCCTGCGCATCGCGCTTGGCCTTCATCAGGCGTATTACCTCGCGCTCCTGAAAGTCGTTCGGCGTGACCCGCATTTTCTTCAGGTCGTCGCCATCGTCGTCGTTCTCCTCAGGCGTGGCCGCAGCCTCTTGGGCCGCTGGCGTGTCGGCTACTGGATCCGCTGGAGCAGCAACCAGAGGAACCGGCGCTGCAGTTGAGGGCGCCGCACCCTTCGGGGCCGGACGCGCTTCAATAATCTCCTTGAGGCTCTTCTGCCCGCGGCCGAGTAGTTGTCGTTCTGCGCTGGTCAATGCCCCGACAATGTCTCGCGCAGTGGCAGGAGCGGTGGCAACTACAGGGGTAGCGGGCGCCGGTACTGGCGTCGCGTTATCGATCGGTGCCGGGGCAGTACCCGCGGCGAGCGTAGACGTATCCATTGCCTACCCACCAAGGCCCCGCGTTCAGGCCGGTCGATAGGTTGCATTTCCTGCAATTGCGCGTCTTCCGCGGGTGGTCGCTCATTTGAGAATCGCGGCTTGCCGAGTCGTTGTTCGCCATGAATATCGAGTGATCATAGGTGGATTTTCCGTCAAGTTCGGCACGGTTAAAAAACGTAGAACTACCTGCCGGCCCTTGCCCGTTCTTGCGCGAGCGCCGCCGCGAGGTTCACCGCCTCGTTCTCGACCTTCACGAACCGCTGATTGCTGTGCCACGTTTCGTCAAGCGGCACTGTGTAAACGCCGTCACGAGTTGCTACCACCGTCCCCGCCGTGAGGCGAAGGACTGGCGGCTGGTAGATTTGCAACGACGCCGTTGGCCCGGATGATCTGCTCACGCAGCCGGTCAGCAGCAAGCTGGTCAGCAGGCCCGCCACGAGCGCGAAGCTGGTCAATGCGTTCCTCGGCGTTGCGGACATCGCTCTCGATTCGGCGTTGTAGATCATAGCGGGCGGTGATGAGTTTGATCTGAAGGTAGGCGGCGAGCGCGGCAAATATAGCCGTGATCGCGCTCACTTGGTGATGAGCCCTTTGACGGCCACGATGCGGCCATAGACGGCCAGCGCGCTGCCGGCGAGGGTGACGAGGGAATCCACGGCGTTATTGGCAAGGTCGGTGAACACGCCGATGTCTCCAACCTGAAGCCCGAAGAAGCCGAGCAGGGTGGGAATGGCGGCGATAAGTACGCCCCAAATAGTTTTCGATTTAAGGATGTCGGTGATTTTCATATTGGGAGTCCTAGCTTTTTGAGGAACTTGTACGCTTTCAGAAAAAAGGAGCGAAACGGGCCGGGGATCGCAAAGATGACTTTATAGGCCTGCTCGGGGTTGAGGATGATCGGGTTCGTTGCGCCGAGGACGCGGACGGTGATCGGCTCTTGCGAGCCCAGCTCGTGCGCCAGTTGCAGCGATACAGGCCCGGTGATGTCGTCGCTCTGGTCGCTGATGTTGCCAAGGTCCACGTCCACCACAGAGCCGTGGCCGCGCACTAGGCCAATAAGTGTGATGTTCGAACTCCCGCCCTTGATCGTGAACCCGTACTTGCCCCGGATTTCCCAACAGTCCGCCTGCATGACGACGTTTGAGCAGTGATTATTGCAATCGTTGGCGTCTTCTTTTCCGCCGATGACGTGCCCGGCCAGGATCATCCCGTCCGCGCAATCGCTGATCTTCAGCGTGTCCGAGTGGAACGAGCTGGGCGTCAGGTCGCCGACGTGATGCGTGCCGAGCGGGCGCTGGTGCGCGAACGAGAGGAGATTGATGTCGGGCTTGCCCATATAATTACTCCCGTGATTGCAGCTTGGCCACGCCGACTTCGAGGTGCCCCACCTTGTGCTCTACCCGGCTTATGCGGTCATGGTGGTCGCCCGTGCGTGCCACGATAGCCGTGTGCTTTTCCTCCGCCGCCGCCTGCTTGCGGTCGAGGGCCACCACGGTCTTCAGAGTCCAGATCGTGAGTGCAAGGATGCCGCTTGAGAGCAGCGTGTTGAGGTCGAGCGAGAAGTTCATGGGAGTGAGAGCGTCCCGACGTTGATCGTGGTGACGTTGATTGTACCGCCATCGCCGCCATTGCCGCCATGGTTGACCGTAAGCACTCCCGCGTTGCTGGTCGCCGAACCGCCGGCGTTCGTCGCAACGCTGTCATAACTGCCCGCATCGGCGAGCTGCACGTTGGTCAGCGCGAGAGAGGCGGACGTAGCGTCTGAAATATTCACGCCACCCTTGCGCCACTGGAACGTTGGATCTCCGCTGGCTGCGACGGTGAGCGTCACGTTGTCGCCGACTGTAGCCAACTGAGTTGTTGGATGGAGCGAGAACGACGGAGCGCCGGGGGCGGCGGTGATAACATAGGTCACGGATCGCACCGCGCTATTTTCGTGTGCCGCTTTGACGCCAATAGACTTCATCGTGGTCGTGCCGTAGCCGATGGAGACAGGATCAGTGTAGAGCGTGCTCGCTGCGGTCGGGGTCGTGCCGTCCAGGGTGTAGTAGTAGGTCGCGGAGGCGGTCTCGCCCGTGATGCTCACGCTCTGCGGCGTGCTGTGCGTCGGCGCGCTCGGGGTGAAGGTCGGGGTAATGACACTAGGCGCATCTCCGCTGCGCATCGGATGCGGGTACGCGTACGGAGTGTAATGCAGTACCCACGCGCTGTCGTTCCAGCGGTACAGTCGCCCGTCCGTTGTGGCTCCGTTACTCAGATCCCACGTACCCTCGTCGGTGACCCAAAACCCCACGCCGGTTTTCGTGGGTGTGATCGCGGCCATTGCCGCAGCTGTGCCGGTGCCGACGCCGGTTGAGCCGTTGAAACCCGCAACGTCTCGAAAGTAATCCCGGTCGGCTTGGATGACATCCTCCCATACAAACGTCGCGGTTGGGTTGCCGGTTTGGTCCCGGAAGCGAGTGATTGCGCCCGCTGCAATGGTCTTGTACGAAAGCGGCCATTGTAGTCCACCTTTCAGATTGTCCCAAACATATATCGGCTCGCTGGCGGCGGTAGTCCAGTCGTCCGCAGTGGAGTATTGGCCGCGGCCAATCTGATCGCGGATTGGGTAATCAAAAGCCGTTTGAAAGTTCGGGTGAAACGCTCCGTTGTTGTTAAAAAGCCCATATTCCGTGAGGAAAAACCACGCCATATTTGAAGCGTTGGTAGCCGCGCTGCTGTTGCCCCAAACCATCCCAGTCCCGCCGCGAATCTCGATGGCGGGCCAAGCGCCCGTCGTTAAGGTCCAAGTATTTCGATACACTTCGAGATTTCGAGCGCCCCGCTGTGGACCGCCGTTACTCCAGACGCCGTGTGAATCAACCTTGATGCCGTCGGTAATCGTGCAGTTTCGCACTACGATTCGACCGTTGCTATTGGCGTCGCACACATAGCCTGCTCCACGGAAAATACTGTCCTCAATAAAGATATTGTTTTCCGTGCCGACCGGAGTCGCCACGTTCCAAGCGTCGGAAGGCCCGCGTGCGAACACCAACTCGGAGTTACCCTTGCCACCCGTGATGTCGCATTGGTCAATCAAGCCGCGGGGAGAGTATTGAGCGTAAACAAAGTAAGGGTTCCGGTTAGGGTACTGCACGTACTTAACCTCGCTGATCCTCCAATCCGTAGCCGCGCCAGTGGAGAAAACGCCACCTTCTATATCCGCCCCAGTAATCGTCAGCTTGCGAATCGTCGCCCCGCTTGCCAATGATATGAACGTGCTGCCCCAGCCTGCCGAGGCAGTGGCGCTTTGATTGATGATTGTTTGGTCGATGCCTGCCCCTTGGACGGTAACCGCCTTGTTAATCGAGATACCTGCGCCGCCAACGCCCCACGTCACTGTTCCGGCGGGAAGCATAATCGTGTCGCCGATAGTGGCGTCGTTAATCGCAGAGCTTACCTGATATTGCGTTCCGTCTGTCGTGTAAACCGTGCCTGCCTTGGTCCACGTTTGAACGGGGCTAGAATAGCGAAAATTAACCGGGCCATAAGACATGAACAGTCCGCCGTCTTCTTGACCGATCGGAACTTCAGGTGTCCCAATATTCCTGGCGGTTTGAAAGTAACCAATATCTGAATCGGTTGCGGAATAGCCGGTGCCGCCAAATGGATTAGACCACTGATCGCCGTTGCCCTCTGTGCTGAAAATCCAAGCCCGATAGCCAACCGAAACCTGCGCCGGGACCGACAACGCAGCCCACGCCCACGTCCCCGGCGTCCCGCTGCAATCCACGGTTGCGCTGCCAAGAAATTCGCCGTAATCGCCGTAAACCGTGATTAAGTGCGTC
>CAYVDZ010000100.1:10616-11423 GCA_964450575.1 uncultured Opitutus sp. | reverse complement strand
GTCGTATCGGATGACGGCGTCGCGGGTGTTCCGGCGGAAACGCGCGGTCAATTCCTCCGGTCGCTTTTCGTTGCCCTCGGTGTAGCCGGCCTGCGCATCGATGGCCCATCCACCGAAGCGTTTTTCGCCGCCGAAGCTGAGTGTGGTCACGTCCTGATCTTTTTCCCGGATGCGGAGCCGGCGGCCATAGCGGCGGAGCGCGGTATGCGTGGCGGAATTTGCGGTCACCGACGCTGGATTCAGCGTGCCTTCAGAGAAGTCGAAGATCGTGAGGTGCCGGCTCTCGGTGTCCGTGAATCGGTTGTAGCCGCCGCGCAAATAAAACGCTGTCTCGCTGTCCGGCCGCGCCTCAAACGCGGCCGTCAAACCCGAGCGTTCGCGGTTGATCACATACTCGCGAAACTGCAGCTCTTCGGCCGTGTAGAACGACGTCCGGTTGTCAATGGGCGAGACCCACGCGCCGCCGGTCTCATAATTGTATGAATCGAACTTGCGCTCCTGCCAGGTCGGCGCAATCAGGAGACCAAATTGCTTGCCTGCGCCAAACCGCTGCGAGACATAGCCGTTGAACTTGTTGCTGTATTCGCCGCTCTGATCGGCGTATTGACCTTGCGCAGTGAAACTGGCGGAGAGTCCTTCGTGGTCAAAAGGACTCTTGGTCTTGATATCCACCTGCCCGCCCAGTCCCTCTCCGTCCATGTCCGGGGTCGGCACCTTCGTCACCTCGATCGACGCCAGGGCATCCGCCGGAATGACGTCCAACGCCCCTGGCGTCGATCGAGGTGACGAAGGTGCCGACCCCGGACA
>CAYVDZ010000100.1:0-10606 GCA_964450575.1 uncultured Opitutus sp. | reverse complement strand
GTGTAATTGAGCCCGCGCAGCACGATGTAGCGCCCCTCACCCTGATCGCGGTAGAGCGAAACCCCGGGAATTCGCTGCAGCGACTCAGCTGCGTTTTGATCGGGGAAATTTCCGATCTCGTCTGAGGCAACGATGTTTTTCAACGTGGCGGCGCTGCGTTGCTGGTTGATGGCCCGCGCTGTGCCCACGAGCGATCCTTCGATGATAAATTTGTCGAGCTGCACCGCCGCCGCCGAAGCAAAAGCCGCATCCGCCCGGGTGGTGACGCTGGCGGCGACCTGCACCTGCCGGGTCTGTTCACCGTAGCCGATATAATCAAACTCCACCGTCCGCGTCCCTGCCGGCACGCCATTCAATTGATAGTCACCGGACGGACCCGTATAGGTCTCAAGTTCCGTACCCTGCACGGACACCCGCGTGCCCGCCAGGGTCAGTTGCGTGGCCGCGTCGGTCACCCGGCCGGCGAGAGTGCCGGTGGATTGCGCCTGGAGCGCGACGCCCGCGGCGAATGCGGCGGAAAAAAGCAGCGCAGCACGGAAAAGCGCAGCCGCTGGATTGAATGAGAAGGTGGTGTTGGACATGCGGGTTTAATACGTAATCCTCAACGCGAAGCGCCGGAATATTTCCCGTCAATCCACGAGCAGGCCCATCGCTGAAACGTTACGCGACTGAAGCACAACTGTAACAAAACCCGGGTCTGGCTGATGAAGCGTCGACCTATTACTTGTTCGGTTCTTCGCTGGTTTCAGTGGAAGGAAGGGAAGAAGCCCGGAGTTTGACCGCGGATTATGCGGATGGCCCGGATGGATTGAGTGATCCCTGCCATGATCCGCGGGATCCGCGCCATCCGCGGTCAAAATTCAGCCCCAGAAGATTCTCGCGTTGTCCAGGGTGGGTGCCCACCGAAAACAGCGAAGGGCCCAATCTCCCGATGCAAGGAAATGGTCCACAGATTTTTCAAATTAAAAGTAACGAACCCTCGCCTCCTTTGTAATCTTCTTAATCCCATAATCTGTGGATAAAAACTCCGAAAAATCAGGTTCTTCGCTGGTTTCAGGGGATAAACGCGAGTCAGGTACGCATCGGAATTAAATCGAAGGTAACAAAGAAAACGAAGGTGTGCGCGAGGAAGCTGGGATCTTCGTTTCGTCCGTTACCTTCTGTTCGTACTTCTGTGCTCACCGGAAACAGCGAGGAACCGTGTCCGACTTTATCTTCGTCTCCCGAGAATCGCTCGTGCTCCTCGAAATGTCCAGACCCCTGCGCCGCGCAGCGGCTTCGTTCAACTTTGTGCTATGACTTCGAGAGCGGGCGGGAAATCTGGCGGCCGATTTCGGCATGGGGGTGGACCAGCGCGCGCACGCGAAGTCCAATTTGGCCTCAAACACTCCGGCTGTCACTGCGGACGCGGTCGACGTCGCCTTTGCCAATGCAGACATCGCCCGTTGTACCCACGCTGGCGAATTGGTATTTGTTGGGGCTCGACCAACGAACGGGTGAGGTCGCCTGGCAAGTTGACCGGCCGATTGGGACCGCCCACGCCACGCCCTTGCGGATCAAGCATCACGGTCAGGAGGACATTCTCGTTTCGGGCAAGAAACGCCTCACCGGCCGTTTCCCGCGGCGCTTTGATCTACCGCACCGACTCGCACCTGTATTGGATTGGAAGTGCCCGCTGACTCGATGGCCTCATGCGGCGTTTGCCGCGCCACCGTTATACTTTGACCCGGCGAAGGCGCAGTGCGTTCGCAATCACCGAAACCGACGAAACGGACATTGCCGCTCCGGCGATAATCGGGCTGAGCAGCATCCCGAAAAAAGGATAGAGCACGCCCGCGGCAATGGGTACGCCAAGGACATTATAGATAAAGGCGAAGAACAAGTTCTGCCGGATATTCCGCATGGTGGCGCGGGAAAGGTGAATCGACTTGGCGATGCCGCGCAGGTCGCCTTTCACCAGCGTCACGCCGGCGCTTTCCATCGCGACATCTGTGCCCGTGCCCATGGCGATACCGACGTTGGCGGCCGCGAGCGCGGGAGCATCGTTGATGCCGTCGCCCGCCATGGCGACGTGCTCTCCGTCGCGTTGGAGTGATTCCACCAAACGAATCTTGTCGGCCGGTTCCACCTCCGCTTCAAAGCGATCAATTCCGAGTTGCTTGGCGACCGCTTCGGCCGTGGGACGGTTGTCCCCCGTTGCCATGACCAGCTTGATCCCGAGGCGGTGGAGGTCCCTCACCGCCTCCGCGGTGGTTGCCTTGATGGGGTCGGCCACCGCCAGCAGTCCGGCGATTTTTCCATCAATTGCGGCGAAGAGCACGGTCTTGCCTTCTTTCTGCTGAGCGGTGGCAGCCGCGATTACGGCCGTGGGGACAGTCACGCCCTCCGCTTCGAGGAACTTCGCCTTGCCCACGAAGACGTCACGATTATCCACCTTCCCCGCGACTCCGCCCGCCGTCACCGAGCGAAAGTCGACCGTATCCAGTAGTTGGATATTACGCGCTTCCGCTCCGCGGACGATCGCCGCGGCCAGGGGATGTTCAGAGGCGCGTTCGAGCGAGGCGGCGAGTTGCAGCAAGGTGGTTTCATCGACCCCGTCCTGCACCGTGATCGCTGCGAGCTGTGGGCGACCCTCGGTCAACGTGCCGGTCTTGTCGACGACCAGCCAGCTCACTCTGCCGAGCAGTTCGAGCGATTCGGCATCCTTGACGAGGATTCCTTCCTGCGCACCGCGGCCCACCCCGACCATGATCGACATCGGGGTCGCGAGCCCGAGTGCGCACGGGCAGGCGATGATCAACACGGCGACCGCGTTAACGATCGCATAAGCCAGCCGCGGTTCCGGTCCGACGAAGAACCAAATCGCGAACGTGAGGGCAGAAATGGCTACGACCGTTGGCACAAAGTAACTCGCCACCTTGTCCGCAAGCCCCTGGATCGGAGCGCGGCTGCGCTGGGCCTCGGCCACCATGGCGACGATGCGCGCGAGCATGGTTTCGTCACCGACCTTCTCGGCGCGCATCACAAAACTGCCGGTTGCGTTTACGGTCCCTCCCGTGACGCGATCGCCGGGGGTCTTTTCCACCGGGAGTGATTCGCCCGTGAGCATGGATTCATCGATCGAGGAGGAGCCTTCTTCGATGACGCCATCAACGGGAACCTTGCCGCCCGGTCGCACGCGCAGGCGATCGCCGGTGTGAACGTCATCCAGGGAGACTTCTACATCCCCGGTTTCAGAAACACGGAGAGCCGTCGGTGGCGATAAGTTAAGCAGCGCCTTGATTGCGCCTGAAGTCCGTTCACGGGCGCGGAGTTCCAGGACTTGTCCAAGCAGCACCAATACAACGATGACCGCCGCCGCCTCGAAATAAACATCAACCAAACCGTGGGGCCGCATCGCCGGCGGAAAGATACCCGGAACGAGCAGGGCGACCGTGCTGTAAAGCCAGGCGGCGCCTACACCAAGCGAGATCAACGTGAACATGTTCCAGCGGCCCGAGCGCAGGGAACGCGCGCCACGAACAAAGAACGGCCAGCCGGCCCAGAGCACCACGGGCGTCGAAAGGATGAATTGCAACCAGCGACTCCACGGCGCTTCGGCCACATGCATGTAGGCAGGGACCAAATGCAGCATGCCCAATATAAACACCGGAAAGGCCAGCGCGGCGCCGATCCAGAAACGGCGCGTCATATCCTTCAGCTCATGGTTTTCTTCGTCCCCGGCGGGAATCCCGGTGGGCTCGAGTGCCATGCCACAGATCGGACAATCGCCGGGCTTATCCTGCTGGATCTCCGGGTGCATCGGACACGTGTAGATCACTTTGCGCCGAAGCGAGACGGACGGATTACGTTCGAGCGCCATGCCGCACTGCGGACAATCGCCTGGTTTGTCTGATTCCACTCCAGGACACATCGGACAATAATAGGCAGCGGACGATGACGGCTTCACCGCCGCGTGATCGTGACCGGGTGCATCCGGCCCGTCATGATGGCAGCTGTGCTTCCCGCCTCCGTGCTCATGGTCGACGTGATCATCAGTGGGAGGCGTGGTCCTCCCGGCGCCAGACGGCTCGTGCTTGCAGCCCGTGTCGTCACTCTGCTCCGTCTTGAGGCCCATGATTTTCTGATCGTGCGGTTGAGTCGGATCTTTGCCGTGTTCGTGTTTCATAACGATGCTGACCGAGCGTTGCCGTACACCTTACACGCTATTTCGATTCGTGCGATTGCGAACCGCAATCAGGTGCAAAAGGAGATGGGGCCGGGGACGCATTCACGTTTAGCCGGTCGAGGGAGTCGCGCGAGCAAGACTACTCGCCGCCGCCGCTTCTTCCCGGGCGAGACGTCGCTCCCAGTACCAAGTAAAAAACACCGGGACGGAAAACAGCGAGATAATGTCGAAGATCATTCCGCCGACGACCGGTAGCACCATCGGTTGCATCAACTCGGCGCCGCGACCCGTTGACCATAAGATAGGCACGAGCGAAAGCAGCGTCGTGGTCGTCGTCATGATGGCCGGGCGCCGCCTGCGCAAACCGGCATAGAACACGCGGCGATTCACCTCGGCCATGTCCTTGGGATGAGTTTTGAACTGCTCGTGAATGTAAGTGCCAAGCAGAATACTGTCGTTAAACATCACCCCGAGCAGCACGAGGAAACCAACGATGACCGCGGTCGTCATCTCGGCGCCCCATAACCAGATGAACAAGAGTCCGCCCGCCGTATTCACCGGGACATTACAGAGCAGGATGATTCCGGTCACGAGCCACGAGCGGGTGCCGATATAAATGAGCACGATCATTACGGCCAAGGCGACGCCGATGATGCCACTCATCGCCGCATCGGCCTTCACTTTCTGCTCGTATCGCCCTACCCAGCGGAAGGTGGCGCCGGCAGGCAACTCGAGTCGTCCATCTGCCAGGGCCGCGCGAAGCCGGGCATCGGCTTCTTCGACGACTTCCACTTCGCCGCGATCGCGGACATTGAGCATGACGTACTGCGTACGTTTGCCGCCCTCCGAACGAATCGCCATCGGGCCGATCGTATAGGTCAGGCCTGCCTCGCTGGGCCGCTCGGCGCTCACGCGGATCTGCCCGGCGGTAATCGCTTCGCGCACCTCACGCGGCAAAGGCTCGCCGGCGGGGACCGTGATCTCGGCGCGCTGCGGGGAGAGAAGGGTGAGGTTGCGTTGATCCGTGAGCGACAAGCGCGCGAGCAGGCCGGACGCATCGAGTGCGGCCTCGGGGAATTCGAGAGTGCTCACCATGGGGTGGGCGAGGAGGTTGGTCAGCGGGATCGCCCCGTGGCCCCCTGAAACGGGAACCTGCAGTTGGAGTAGTTCATCCGGGTCATCCCGACGTTCACGTTGATAACGAATGCGCACCGGGTACTGGAGCGCACCTTCCACGGAATAGGTCACGGCCATTCCACCGAACGCGATCTCGACCGTGCGCATCACTTGCTCGTTGCTCAGGCCGAAGCGCGCGAGCTTTCTCGGATCCAGCCGGATTTCTGCGTAGGGCTTGCCGCCTTCGCGCTGCATCTGGACATCCACCGCTCCCAAGGTGGGTTGAATGATTTTCTCGGCCGCTTCAGCGAAACGTTCCAGCGCGTCCTGATTGTCCCCCAGCAATTGCAAGGCGATCAAACTGCGAATGCCGGTCGAGAGCATGATGACCCGCGTCTCAATCGGTTGCAGCCAGCTGGGCGCCACACCGGGGATGTCACTGATCGCCGCGAGGACCGTACGCACTTCCGCGAGCGTGCGCGGACGATGTTCCGTCCGGCCGTCGGGGGTCGTGATCTCGTGAACGGGCCATTCCGCATAAGGCTTCAGCAGGACCACCGTTTCGATCATGCCCAGCGGCGCTGGGTCCAAGGCGGTTTCTGCGCGTCCCATTTTTCCCATGACACCGGCCACTTCCGGCACGGACTCGATCAGCCGATTCTGGGTAAGCATGATCCGTTGCGTTTCGCCCAAGCCCCCCGACGCCGGAATCGACGGCATGAACAAAAGACTGCCTTCATCCAGCGGCGGCAGAAAACTCGAGCCGACGCCGGGAAACCACTTACTCATGGCTTGATCGATCGTGGTATGAGAAAAGTCCCCGCCTGCCATGGCTACAGCCTTCCGAATTGGCCAGCCGACGGTTTTCCAGCCTGCGCCCAATAAATACCCCGTCAGCGTCATTATAGCGATGATGACCGTAAAGGTCACCTTGTGCCGGAGGATCCGGACGTAGGCCCAATTGTAGCCCACGTGAATCGCACGACTCATCGGGTTCTCCTCGTAATTCACCAGGCGTTCCCGCCCGATTCGCCACACCGCCAGCGCAGCGAGCGCGCCAAAGAGCGGAGCCACCAGCCAACCGGGAATCGTTATAAACCACCGGCCGTAATCCATCGGCAAGCTCCACCCGTCGCGGATGAACCATCCGAACGCGACGCCGGCGGCGATGCCCGCCAACGCGAGTAATACCGGCTTCCGAATGTGCCACGGCGGAAGCAGCAAGCGACATAAGGCCGGCACAAAGAACGTTCCGAAGAGCACGGCACCACTGATCGCAATCGTCTTCGTGATCGCGAGCGGCGTGAAGAGTCGGCCGGCCTGATCCGTCAACGCGAGGATCGGCAGGAAGCCGATGATGGTGGTCGCCGCGGCGGTAAAGAGCGGGCGCGCCACCTCGTGCGTGGCTGCCACTACCGCGGCGGTGACCTCCGGGTTGAAAGGCGAAGCCGGCATCGGCCGGCCTTCCCTCCGGCATTTTTCCTGCAGATCCACGAGGTGCTGCGTGATGTTTTCCGTCATCACAATGCCGAAATCCACCATCACCCCGATCGCGACCGCGATGCCGGCGAGGCTCATGATGTTCGCCCCGATCCCGACCAGGTGCATCGTCGCAAACGTGAAGAGAATCCCGAGCGGCAACGCTACCGCGGCGGCCAAGCTCGCTCGCGCGTGTAACAGGAAAACGAGTACGACGAGCGCGGTCGCAATCACCTCGTGTACCAGCGTCGTGACGAGCGTCTCATTGGTTTCGTGGATGAGTTGCGAGCGATCGTAGAATGAAACGACGCTTAACTCTTCCCGCGTGAGGGTGGGCTGCAAATCGGCGAGGCGGCGTTTCACCGCATCGATCACCGACTTGGGGTCTTCCTGCACCCGCATGCCGATGATGGCGCCGACATGTTCTTGATAACCATCGGCGAGTAAGCCTTGCCGAAACTGCCCGCCGAGACGGACCTCGGCGACATCCCCCAACCGCAACCCGGCGCCCTTCAGCCGGTCGCCGCGAATGACAATGTTTTCCACGTCTGCGACCGAGCGGATGAAACCGATCCCGCGGATCATGGTTTCCACGCCACTCTGTTCGACACTCATCGCTCCGACGTCACGGCCGGCCTGTTGCACCGCCATCATGAGCATATCGAGGGTAATGCCCTGCTCTTCGAGTCGGGTGGGATCGACGTCGATTTGATACTCACGCACCACGCCTCCCGCCGGCGCCACCTCGGCTACGCCCGGCACCGCTTGCAGCGCCGGCACCACGATCTGATCGAGAATATAGCGCTTGTATTCGACGTCGCGCGGTCCTTGCAGCGTGAACGCATAGACCTGCCCCATCGCAGTGGCGTCAGGGCCAAGCCGCGGCGCCACACCGGGGGGAAGGATCCCCTGAAGTTGCGACAACCGTTCCAGCACACGTGTCCGGCTTTCATACAGATCACGACGCTCGTCGAAAATGACGTAGACATAACTGGCCCCATATAACGACATGCCGCGGACAGTTTGCACCCCCGGCAGGCCTTGCAGCTCGCGCGCCAGCCGGGAGGTCACCTGGTCGTCCATATCCTCCGGGCTTTTGCCGGGCCACTCGGCCCACACGATGACCTGGTTGTCGCTCAGGTCGGGAATGGCATCGACCGGCACATTGCGCCAGCCCCAGTACCCGGCCAGCGCGATCGCAAAGCCGGCGAGCAGCGTCAGAAATGTATTACGGATGAAGAAGGAGAGCATCCAAGGCGGGAGGTTCTGGGCGCGGCGCCGAAGACGGCGTCACGAGTTACTCAATACGATCAATGCTGATGGGAAGCGCCCGAGGCGACGGCTCCGTTGGGATACAACAGACTGGGCGTGCCGGCGAGCTGGGCCTGGCTGTCGATCAGGAATCCGCCCTGAGTGGCCACTTCGTCACCCGGTTTCAGACCGGCCCGGACGATATAAAGGTCGTTCCCTGCTTCGTCTTCGATCCGCGGCCCGAGCGCGAGCGGTGCCAGTTCGAAACGCAAGCGGCCATCCGGTTGCCTTTCGGCGACGCGCCAGGCCACGTGACGAATTCCGGTGGAGAGCACGGCGGTCTTTGGCACGAGGGCAAAGGTGCCCCAAGTGTCCGGTTTCGTGGGGTCGGCGGCTTGGAGGTCAGGCGTGAGCGCGGCTTCAAAGCGCGCGTTGACCAAGCTGCCGGGGAGCAAGCGACCCTTGGGATCTTTGAGATGGATGTGTACTTCGCGGGCACGAATTTCCAGATTCAGTTCGGGGGCGATCCACGCGATCGACGCCGCAATTTCCGGGAGTTCGCCCCGGTCATCCGACGCGAGCCGCGCGGGCTGGCCCACCCGTAACCAATGCGCGCGCGTCTCGGGCACATGGATGACCAGCATATACGCATCGGGTTCAATCAATCGCAGCAGGGAAGCATCCGGCATGACTTCCTGTCCCACCTGCGGCAGTCGGGCACTCATCGCCTCCGCTTCTCCATCGAGGGCCAGTACGACGCGGCCCGCGAAAGGGCTGGTGATGGTCACGGTGTCGTTGGTTGCTCCGCCGTCGAGAATCCGGCGGGCGACGGCGCCGAGATTCCACCGTTCAAATCGATCCGCCAAGGCTCGAATCGTCGGTTGATCGCCGAGTGTGACCGCTGCGGCCAGTTCACCCTGCGCGGCAAAGGCCTCGGGACTATAGAGGTCAACAATCGGATCGCCGACCGCAACCATGGTGCCGGGGTGGCGCGCGGCGTTGTGCCGCTTGACGATGCGACCACCCACGCGCGGAATCACCACCTGCAGCGTCCGGTCATCATAGCGCACGGCCCCGTAGGCGCGGACGAGGGCGCGAGCGGGGCCTTCTGTTACTTCCGTGAGTTGTACATCCATCCGCCGTTGTTGCTCACGCGTAAGTTCTCCGGCGGTGACTTTCGTCATCTTCATCCCACACACCGGACAGTCGCCGGGACGGTTGCCGATGAAGTCTATCATTGGACACGCCCAGCGTTCGCCGGTGGCTGCGTCCGCCGCCGGATCGTGGGGTTCGGCCACAGAAAAGAGGGCCTGCTGCGGCAACAGCGCAATCAGTCCGGCGCCGAGGAGCAGACCGGCCACCGCGATCAGAAAAGAGGGGGGACGACGCATATAAGGAAGGTGCCGACTAGGGCTTGAGCTGAACTCGGGGAGTGAAACAGGCATTCCTGCCTGTTCGGGCGATCCGGAGGACAGACAGGAATGTCTGTATCACCCCGGAGCGCGAGCGCGGGCGGTAAGGAGTTATATCAACGATTGATCACTTCGTTCTTTAAATAGAGTGGGCCGTAGCGATCCGGGTCGGCTTTGAATTTAGGCGGGCACATCCGGCAGCCGAAGCCAATCGTCTGGCCTTGATATTCGACCGTCGGAAGCGATGGGTCCACCTCCATACCGCAGATGGCGCAGACGGTGTTCACCGGCTTTCCGGCGACGGCTTTTGCGGTCGAGGCGGCCGCGGTCGTGTGCTGCGCATGCGGATCGGCAGCCGGCGCCGCTTTAGTGGCGTTAGCTTTTGTCGCGGAGCTCGCCGCCGGGTTGGACTTGGATGAGGTTGTGGCCGGGGGCGAGTTTGCCGCGGCGGGAACGAGCGGGTTCGAAACCATGGCCGCGTAGTCTCCGCCGCCGATCGGATGGCCGGAGTGGTCTGCGTTCGGTTGGAAAAGAGCGGCCCGCGCCACGAGAGCGATCACTGCGCCCGCGACAAACGTGCCGAGAAAAATGAAGATGTTACGCGTCATGAGATATGAGTGGGTGATTTAAAGTGAGAACTGCTCCGCCGGGACGTAACGCCAGAGCTCGGCGCGGGCGGTGCGAACCGCGGTGTCGGCGCGGATGATCTGGAGTTCAGTGTCGGTCGCTTTCTCGAGTAGTTCGACGGTCATGAGCACCGTTGAATCGGAGGAGCCGCCGACTCCCGCGGAACGCACCAATGCATCGTATTCGGCGTCCAACCTCCCGAGAGTTTCCGCACTCAGGCGGCGCGCCAGCTCGGCAAGTCGCTCCGCGCGATCGACCCGGGCCAGGGCCGCGGAAATGCGATAGCGCGCGGCCGCGGCGTCGGCTTGTGCGGCGCCGCGTTCGGCGCCGGCCGCCCGTACCTCCGCGACCGCATAACGCCGACTTCGCCAGGGAATCTCGGACATGAACGCGAGGCCGATCGTATCCTCTTCGCCCATACTGCCTCGCTCGCGTTCGAGGCGGACGCCCACGGCCGTCATGGGATTGGACGACGCGCGTGCCATTTTGATCATGGCTGCGGCTTCGTCGGCGCGCGCCGCGGCGAGCCGCAGGACCGCGGCGCGCGCCGACG
>CAYVDZ010000099.1:0-11479 GCA_964450575.1 uncultured Opitutus sp. | reverse complement strand
CCCCTTGGCCTGGTGATAATCCCGCACGAGCTGGTTCACGCGTTGCGTCAACGGCGGCACGTCCGCCCGCGAGAGGTCTGAACCGCTGACCTCCACCGCCGGCTGCCGATGCGCGAACTTCACCCAGCCACCCACGTTCGCCCCGTCCGCTATCCACCGCCGGAGGAGCGCCTGCTCGGACTCGTTCAATGGCTGGCCGCCTCCCTTGAGCGGCGGCATGTGATCGTCATCCGTCAGCGGCGCCGAGATGCGGGCCAGCAACTCGCTGTCATCGGGCCGGCCGGGGATGATCACCCCGCTCTCGCGAATGCCCTCGGCGGAGTCCAGCCGCAGTTTACCCTTCGGCTTTTCCTGTTTCTCGCTGTGACAGCTATAGCAACGATTATATAGCAGCGGGAGAATATGCTCCTGGAAGTCGGGAGAGGTTCCCAAGGCCGGGGCGGCGTTGACGCTCCCGACCCCGGGCGCCATCGCCGAGGCGAAACCCACTAGGGTGACGCGGGCCAAAAACCGAAGCAAGCGGGGTGCTGGTATCATATCGAAAGGGCGAACGCTAACGGGAATGACACGCCCTCCACCAAGGGAACGACGAACATCGTCCCGGCTGTGCACTGCTTCCCGCTGCCGGAGGGAACCGGAAGTGAAATCCGAAGGGGTGAATGAGTCACGATCATGGGGTTCCGAAAATCGTTTCGTGGCGAATCCGTTCGCCGCTTTTCCCAACGTGATGGGGCCGGCCAAACCCTCAACTCGATTCTTAGTCGACGGTTGACTTTCGCAGGGTGGCGCCAGGGCCAATAGCGAACGAGGATTCACGGGGTCGTAAGGCGCCGTCACCGACCGTGATGAAGTCAACTTGGCCAGGAAACGACGCTGCGCCCTACCCGTCCGGATCGCGCCGTGGTCGAGATCGTTGATGGATACTCCATTCGCCTTGACGGCTTCGCCCTGACGGGAGCCCGGGGACGCCCTGCCCTCGTGCTCCGCGGTGCCGGCCGCGACATCCACCTTGCCCATCTTCAGGTCACCGGCAACACGGCCGACGTATCCGGCGCTGGGATACCTCCTGGGCTCTGCACGGAACGCCGGAGCGTGCAGTCGGGCGCACCTGGCTGGAAGGCGTCGGCGGCGAGCCCGGCGGCCGGCCGCGAGAGCGCCGTATCCAATCCTTGGATTCGGCCGCGAGAGGGCCGGCCACAGCGCGTTCCAAGCACACGAACAGGGCGATCGAGCCACAGGTAAGTTTGGCGCTGGCCACCGATGAAACGATGGCCCACTCCCGCTTCGCTCCGGAGGTTTACGTTTGGTTGTGATCAAACCCCCCAACCGGAACGGTACTCGTAACCAGGTCCGACAAAAATATTGGCATCGGGCCGGTTGCTGAAGCGCGCGTTCCTGGAATCCCACTGCAGTGCTCCCTGCGCACGGACGGCCGCAACCCCGAGCAGTACGATTTCCGATAGCCTGGCCGCGTAGTCAAAATTCGATCCGGGGACCGGACCTCCCCGGATTCCCTCAGCCCACTCCGCGAAGGGACCTTCCTTGATCCGCGGAATGCTCTTGGCCGGCAGGCGGCCGGCGAGCTCCTGCATCCGGGACGCGGGCAGCAGTCGCGCGCTCGCGCTGTGGCTGGGCAGCGCCATCATCCCCTTGGTGCCATAGAAAATCGCGCCTCCGCTCTCGCTGAATTTGAAACCGGGCACCGGTGCGGGCGGCAGCATCTTCCCATCAAACCATTTCAACTCGACCGGCACGCGCCGGCCCCGGGCGGGAAATTTCCAGGTGATTGCCACGGTATCCGGAAACGTCTTGGGGTAAACCGCAGATGACGCCGCTTCGACGCTCAAGGGCGCGCCGAGATCGAGCGCGTAAACGGCGCTGTCGAGCTGATGACATCCCATGTCCCCGAGCGACCCCGTCCCATACTCGGAAAAACTGCGCCAGGTGGTCGGCACAAAGGCGGGCCGATACGTCCGCTGGGGGGAGGCACCGAGCCAGAGATCCCAGTCGAGGTGGGGCGGGACCGGGGCGGCCTCAGTCCCGGCATCGGGATCGAAGTCGGCGGGAAAAAACCAGGGCTTGCGCGGGCGGTCGGTCCAGGTGTGCACAGTGTGGACGTCGCCCAGCAGCCCCGCCTCCACCCATTCCTTCGCCAGCCGGATGCCTTCGGCGGCGCGACCCTGGTTCCCCATCTGGGTTACTACGCGGGATTTTTTCGCGGCCAGGTGCAGCGTCCTCACTTCACTGATACAGCGGCAGAGCGGTTTTTCGACATAGACATGCTTCCCGTGGCGAACGGCCGCCATGGCGGCGGCAAAATGGCTGTGGTCAGGCGTGGACACGACGACTGCGTCAATCTTGTCCGCCATCTGCTCAAACATCAGCCGATAGTCCTTGAACCAGCGCGCTTCCTTGAACGACTCCATCAGCGGCTTGGTCGATTCGCTGGTGTGCAGTTCGGTCCGACCGCGCTTTTCATCGACGTCGCAGAACGCCACGAACTGTTCGTGCTGCAGCCCCGTAAGCGAGGCGCGGCCGCGGCCACCGGCGCCGATCTGGGCAATGCGCAGACGGCCGTTGGGCGAGGTGCCACTTCGGCCGGCGAGGCCATGGGGAAGCAGGAGCAGCGAGCTGGCGAGTGCACTGGAGGCCACGAAGCTGCGGCGGGTCATTAGGGGCGTTTCGGGGTTCATCGGGAGAAGAAAATCATGCCCAGTACCAGCGGTTTTCAATCCATTTCCCGTCGGCGAACCCGGGCCCAACGCGGGGTCTTCCCAGATCCGCCTGAGGCGAATCCGACCCGCGCTTGGCCAGCCGAGGTCGCAAACCTGGGTGAATGCCATACTCCGCTATTGGATCTGGCAGAGGCGCACATTCCCCTCACCCTTCACTCCTTCAGCCGCACGGTTCCGATTGGCGATTTTTCAGAGCGACCGTCTTTCAACGTCACTTCGAAGTATAGCTCCATCGGATCACTTCCCTGCACCGGCACAGTGAACTCGAAAGGAAACGCCTTGTCGATCATCGCCGCGTACGTTCGATGCCCCTGCCGGTAATATAGCGTGCAGCGCTCAACCTCTCGCTCATAATCCGCGATGTAGGCATAAACCGTCGTCCCTTCCGGCCCGCCGAGTGCCAGGCCAACAGCACGCGCGCCACGATAATTGAATATATGGGTGCTCCCTTCTGCCGGTAGCGGCGACGCTTTCGTCTCCAGCAGGCCTGCTTGAAACTCCACCCTCGGCTCCACCCCTCGAATGACAACGGCCGTGATGCCCTCCGGAGCAACCTCGACTTCAAAGGTCCCGTCCGCTCGCAGCGCATACCCAGGGCGGGCACGATTCTCCTGCCATGGCATGACCGCCGCCTGCTGCCCATTCCCGGGTAATCCGATTCGGCCGGCATCCAGCCTGACCGTACTGCGAACCGGCTCCTTCGATTGGTTGGCAAAGGCAATCGCAACCGCTCCATCCGCTCGGGCCACCACGTAGTTGAGTTCCGGATGTTCAACTTGGACGACCCCGGGAGGCATCCAGAGATATGCGTGTTGGAGATCGTAGAACTTCCCCGGGCGGTCGCCATACACTTTTTGCTGCAGGTACGCGTAGCCCTCGGCATAATGGTTGGGGAACGCGATCCGGCCCTGCGAACGCACGTGCACATCCGATACCAGATAGTCCAATACAAGAGAGATGTGCGGCCAGATATGATTAAAATGGATCGACGTTACGGCGTTCAACTCCTGCTTGGGGCGCTCGGCGAAATCCGGTTTCTGATAAGCCGTGGTGCGCGCGGTGTTGAGATGATAGCCAGGGAAACTCGTGTAACGCCCGACAATGGCGGAACGGGCGACGTCCCGGAGAAAGAGGTCGTTCGTCAGGGCCGCAATGCGCAGCATCCATGGGGCATAGTTCGCCAGAAGAATGCCTCGATGACCGCGGCTGGTCCCGGATGATTCCGGCGTCAGTCCGACCTCCGAGACCTGCCATGCCGGCACCCGCTCCTCCGCCAGCCGCAAGCGCGGAAAGCTAGGGCCGGAACGGTACGACGGAGCGTAACCGCCTTCATTGACCGTCACCGTTTCGGCCGGAATTCGCGGTGAAAACCAAATGTAGCGCGTGTAGTTTCGCGCGCCCAGACGCGCGGCCTCAAGATAGCGAGGCTCCCCAGTCTCCTCGTAGAGCTCAAACAGTTCGATCCACTGCGGCGCAAAGGACGTCCAAAAAAACATGCCTCGCGAGTCAGGATCCTCAAAGTCTTTCGGCCGGGTGTCGATGCGACGACGCACGTAATTGTCAGCATCGTGCTTCGCCCGCTCCAGCCATTGCGATTCGCCCGTGGCCCGGTAGATCGCCAGTGAGTTGGCCCAGAAATCGCCGCGAATCTCCGCGACCAGATTCAAAACCCGATCCTTGCCGAACAGGGACCGGGCGGTGTCGCGAAAATAGGGCGTCCGTGAACCGGTCATCCGATACAGGGTGGCGTATTCGGAAAGGGGAGCGCCGTCGCCACCGAGCCTCGCCGAGGCGGATTGACCTTTTACCGACGGATCCGTCGTAAAGAGAAATCGCTCACGAGATACAAAGTACTCGATCAGGGGGTAGGCCAGATCGGAAAAAATCTTCCTATTGTCGGTCACCAATGCGAGCGAGAGCGGATGCAGCGCGGAAACGTTCTTCACTGAACCAGGCACATCCGTGTCGTACGCAAACCCCCGAAGGTCAGGGTTGAAACGGGCGTGCTCGCTCAGACCGAAGGCCAACATGTTCTCAAAGGTTGTATTCAGCGAGCCGAGAATATTGTGCCGAATGTCGGCAAAAGCGAAGAGAGTCCGCGCCAGATGTTCCTGCGTCGCGTCGATGTTCTTGCGAGTAACAATGAGGCGATGCGTAAAGGTGAAGGACTGGCCCTTTTGCAGCTTGGAGCCTGTCCCCCCAAGAATCGGCGCAAACAACATGGGCTGCGCCATCCCTTCGTTGTTTCGGACCGCAACCCCAAAGCGGGAGTTGGCCAGTGTGGGCATCGGCTGAAAGGACATTTCCCCGGGATCGCCCATCACCCCGACGGTCACACCCCGATGAGTGACCAAGGTCGTGGGAAGCGGACAACGTCCCGAGCCTTCAAGAAACGGCTGCTCCGGGAACCGGCGTCCCGTGTAAATAAGCGGCTGCCACACCTCCTCCATTTCCTCCGGCGAACACGCCGGGGCGCCGACATATCCGAAAGAGTACCAGCCAGGCCGCTCCACCTCCGCCTTCACGACAACGGTTGGCGGCCCTCCAGCGACCGGCAGCGATAATTCGGCCTCAAGCTGAACGCCATCCTGCTTCCCAAAACGCCAAATGATGCGATCGCCAACCTGCTGAGCATCGACCAGACGGCGCACGCTACGGGGAGCGGCATTGAACAAGTTCGGCGATCGATCCGGTCCATAAAAACGATCCGTGGTCGGATCATAACCATCCGCGACGTGTCCGCTCGCACCCACCGCCTCAAGCGTTCGACCCCACGTCAAGACGTGGTAGGTCGAACCTTGGTCACCGCTCCTAAGGCCTCCGTCAACGTACTCTCCCCAGCGGGTCGCCATCTGGGGATCCTTCTCGGCGAAGAGCACGTTGAACTCCGGACGAAAGCGAGCTTCGGCACCGTCTTCATTCGAGACGATGACCGTACCGTCTCGCTCCAGGCGCAGGTGGTAGCCGTCCCCGCCCAAGGCTGTACTGATGATCACTGTGGCAAGAACCGCGCGCAACACGTCGCGAATCCTGCCGCTAAAGGCTTGTAGTTTTATCATAGTTGGAAATCCCACGATTTTTTGTGTAAACGGCCCAGCCGACGCCGCGCTCAAATATGATCGGTTGGCGCGTAGGGTTGCTGATATAGGCGCACAGGTTAAGCTGCGGTGACCGCCCGAAAAAAAAGTTCAAATCGCGGGACCCCGGCCGATGAGAAAGCACGCATATCAACGCCGTGGCCAACGTCCGTTAACCGCCCGTATTACCTCAATAGCGGCAGATGCGAGGCATCCGTCTGTGGGACCACATTGGTTTTGGTTCATTGTCGATGCAGCATGCCCATGAATATCAAATCAACTCCGTTTGCCCTGGCACCGGGACGGGAGTGAAAATGCCTGGCCCAGGGCCGGGACTTTTCGGGAAGATGTCGAGCTTCGATCCCTCCAGCAACCAGCGCCAGGAAATCTCCCGCCCCGTATAGGCGGCCATGCGCCCGCCAATTGCGGTGAGCGTACTGAATGCAACTTGTTCGCCCTCATTGATCAGGTTGCCCGAGCGCATGCTGTTAAACAGATTGCTGAGTTCTTGAACCTGGGCATTCGGCGTCGGTCCAGCGTAGTTGAAGGGCCTTTCACCCATGATCACGCTCTTGCAATCGCTCACGCCTCGCGTACCGACTACACGCTCACCGACCCGCGTCGTTGATTTCGGAGCCTGGCGTGACATGCTCGTAACCCGCGCGCCGTTGGGATATTCCATTTCGACCGCAAAGTGATCCCAGATGTCCCCCGGTAGATTGCCCCGGTTCTGCCGTCCTCCCATTCCGTAGAGCTTGGCCGGGGGACCGCCGAAGGCCCAGTTCATAACGTCGATGTTATGGATATGCTGCTCCACAATGTGGTCGCCGCTCAACCAGCCCCAGTGATACCAGTTCCAGCACTGCCACTCGAAGTCCGTGAATTCGGCGATCCAATCCTTCTTCTCCCGGAACCAAATGCCCGTACTATTCCAATAGCATTGCCCCGCAACGAGGTCGCCGATCGCCCCGTTTTGGATCCGCTTGATTGTTTCTATGTAGTCCGGTGAATGTCGTCGTTGGGTTCCGGCGACGACGGCGAGCCCCTTCTGCGCCGCCAACCGCGTGGTCTCGATCACAGCCCGACATCCGGCGGGATCGACCGCCACAGGCTTCTCAATGAACACGTGTTTCCCCGCCGCCACCGCCGCCGCAAAATGCAGGGGCCGAAATCCTGGCGGAGTGGCAAGAAGCACCACATCGAGATCCACCGAGAATATGTTTCGATACGCATCAAACCCCGTGAAGGTCGCAACGTCCGGGAGTTTCAGCTTTTCCTTGATGGCGTCGACCTGGACCTGGAACAAGTCCGCCAATGCAACCACCTCCACGCCAGGTGCCGCCGTTTGCGCCATCCGCGCCGCATTGGTGCCACGCGCCCCACACCCGACAAGACCAACTCTTATCTTATCGGATCCAACCCTGGCGCCAAGTACGGCTGGCAATCCCGCCTGTCCCAGCGCAACAACCCCGGTGAACGCGCCGGAATGACGGAGGAATCTACGCCGAGTGAACGTGTTGATATCAGTTGGCATAATTAGTGGCAACGTTCGCAGCGCCGGGGCCAAGCGCCCACACGGCCAGCACGGCCCCGCGCCAGATGATCGACATCAGAAACGGCCTTTCACTCCCATCATTATAGTGGACGGGTTAACGTACCTTCGACTCTTCGCTATGTTGTCCGGGGTATCAGGCCCACGTCGATAGTAATATCGATCCTTCGCGAACACATTGTCCCAATTTGTGAAAAGGACGAACCGTTTCGATACCGCGTACTCGGCAGTCATCCCATACTTTGTATAATCGCCCAAATAAGTATAAGTTTCCGGAGGGTACCTGAGGCGGGCCGAAGTGTCTGGATTATAGTCGAGCGACACCTTGGTCTCGCCCTGGTAGGCACCGTTGAGACGAAGCGCGAACCTTGGCCGGATGTAGTTGAGGCCGACGGAAAGGACGTCGGGGGTGAACCCGACAAATTCCTCGGTATTGCTGCCCCCAACCGCCAGGTGAGTATAGTTCACCCATGCCTGCATCTTCTCGAGCCAGGCGGGCAAAAAGGGCAGATCGTGTCTATAGCTAAGCTCAAAGCCGGTGAGATGCGCGTCTCCCACATTTTCCCAACGTCTCATCTGGTAATCCCGGGAAATCATGAATTCCCTTTCCTCCGCCGGGATGCTGTAATATTCAAGCGTCTCCTCGTCCACGGGCAAGATCCGCGGCTTGAAGAAGTTGTTCACATACTTCCGGTATACGCCGAGCGACCCGTAACCCTTATTCCGATTGTATGAATCAATGGAGAGGTGAAAACTGTCAGCGGTCCACGGCTCCAATCCTGGGTTGCCCACGATAATGGTTCGCGCCACGTCAAGATTTGCCGCTGAGGGATTCGGGAGAATGATTCCCGCCACCACATAGCTTACATCCGGGCGGCCAATGGTGCGCGCATAGGCTGCGCGCAAAACCAGGTTCTCCGTGAGGGAGTAATTGGCATTGATGCTGGGATAAAGTCCGCCGTAACTCTGGTCCTCGCGATGCGCACGTTCCTGATAAATGAGCCTGTTTCTCGACGTCGCATCGCCGGGGATCAGCACCAGCGCGCCGGCAGCATTGCGGATGAAATTGCCATTCGCATCGCGCTGATAGATTGCCGAGTCATCGCGCTTCATGCTCCAACCGTCGAGTCTGGTATTCTCGTAACGCACACCGCTCGCGACGTGCAGTCGGTTCTGGAGCAAGCGCAGATCGAATCGAAGAAATCCAGCCGACACAGCCTCAATCATCCGTTTCGAGTTCTGCGCCTCTTGTTGGACGGCCGAGGGATTAAGGGTGAACGTTCCCGGCTTTTCGACGAACAGTTGATATGCCTTGATTGGGCTGAGCCAGCGCACCGGGACCCCGTTCATCTTAACGTCGATCGATTCGTCGAGCAAATCGTAAGCCGAAATTGCGGTTCCCCTCGAATCCCCCACGAAGGTGTAGTTTAAATCGGAGCGCCGGTCATCCTTTTCCAGACGATTATAGGCCCCGCCCATCTTGACGGAAAGGTGATTACCGAACTTACGCTCGAGGTCGAGACGACCCGCGGTCAGATCGGTGTTGTAATTCCCATATGCCAGTTTCGCAGTCCCCAGATTGTAGTCATTGGCATCGTAGAGATTGAAGGCCATGGGACGGCCATCCCGCCCCGTGGATATATACGTGCTTGGCAGAATGCTTTCACCCTGGTTTATCCCTTCCCCCCTAATATTATGGTTGGGCGACAAAGCTCCCAACGCCTCGAAATACCCGTTGTTCAAGCCGTCGCGGATTTTCTTGGCCTTCGAATAGACCCCTCTTCCTTCAATCCGCCATTGTGGACCCAAGTGTTTATACTGCATGGTCCCATGGATCGTTTCAGACGACACGATTATGTTGTTCCGGCTGGTCAGGTCGAAGCGGGTGGTGCCAGTCCTGGCGCTGTCGACATAGGTCGCATCGCCGGTTCCGGTTCCAAATCGGGCGACATATCCATATTCAGCCGTCCGGTTGACCGTGTCTCTGCGCTGGATTCCAAACGCCAGAGTGTCCCGGTCGGACAGCTTAGCCTCCATACTGGCCTGAAGGTTTTCGGTTGTGCCCACGTCCGCCTTTTGCGACCAGAGAGCCTCGATCAAGACCAGGTCCTTCCTGACGGTACTCCCCGGCTCCTGCGTCACCAGATTCCAGTTCGCGCTTTCGGCCGGAGTATTGTCAGTGGGGCGGCGGTTCCATGTTCTGGATGCCCCAAGGCTGAACGCCAGCCGCTTTCTCACTGGAAAACTGTAGGTGGCGTTATAGGATGGCTCCATGTTCGCTGGCGAGGTAGCGGAGGTTGCCTGCCTTGGCCCGCCATCGAACGAGATGCCGTCCCGGTTGTTGAAATTCATGTACATCTGGTACGTGAACAAGGGTGACCGCATTCCCAGCAGACTCTTGGTGATGATGTTCATCGATCCGCCCAACCCGGACGCGGGCATGTCGGGAGTCGGGACTTTGGTTATCTCAATCCGTTCAACGTTAACCATGGGAACATCCTGAAGTGACATCCGGCGGGAACTCTCCGTCCCCGTTCCTGTGCTTGCCACATCGCCACCATCCACCTGCACAGTGGACATACTGTCGGGAAAACCGCCGAGCCCGAGGCTACTGGCGTTGGTGCCATCGTCCATTATGACCACGCCTGGCATGAAGCGGACGTAATTTCCGATGTTTTCCATGCCTTGCTCGCCCAGTTCCTCAAAGGCTACCACATTCTTGATATTGGCCGCGTGGCGTTGCTCATTCATGGCCAGAGCCTGGGCGCTCATGACCCGGTCCGAAACCACTGTAAACCGTTCCAGCCCGATGATTCCAGCGGCTGCACCCGTCGCGCCAGAGCCTTGGAGTGCGAGTTGGAAATTCAGGACCGAAGTCCTTCCCGCCTGTACTACCGCTGTCGAGCTTTGTGAATCAAAGCCGAGATAGGACACTTCCAGTTGATATTCACCTTCCGTTATGCCCGAGAGCACAAACCGGCCGTATTCATCGGCAAGGGCTTCTTGCGGGTTGCCCTTGATGATGACCTTTGCGGTGCGCAAGGGGAGCCCGTCGGCCGCGTTGCTAACAGTTCCTTGAATAATGCCGTTCCCCTTGGCCAACGACTGGGCGCGCCCGGTAGCGGCGATTAAGATGAGGGAAAACATCGTGACTACGCAGAAAATCGCACGCAGAGATTTCCGTTTCATGAGTGACGTGGGGTTGGGGTTTCATTGTGGACTGTCTCGCCACGTTTCCTTTCAGATCAGTGGTGGAGCGTCAGACGATAGCCGATGTAGATGTTCGGCCCAATGTTCATCAAGGGGAAGCTTGGTCAACGGTTGACTACGGACCGGCACGCCTCGATTTCTCGATCGGACCCCGCGGCATCTTCTTCGCGTGCTATGCCCCGTGGATGCGGCGGATCAGCGCACTCACCAACGACACGTTCCTGCACGACATTGCACGCTCTGCGACCATTGGGCGCTACACGAGTTTTCCCGGATATCACCTCAACACCGCACGCACGACGGCCCACGAAAAGCCCGACTTTGCGCGCCGGGGCAAGGACGAGCTCAATTCCGCAACCTCTATCCACTATAATCACATCTGGCCGCACATCGCTCTTGTGCTCGATTACCTCGTGAGCGACGCGTTCGCGAAGTCCCGGGGCGTGGTCGACTTCCCCAGCCGTTACGCCGAGGGCTACGGTTACCTGCAGCAGAAGGTCTATGGCGATCGGGCCGGCCGGGTCTACGACCTTGAAAGCGCGTATCGCTGGATGCCGCGGGGGGTAGTGGAGGTATCGCATCCGGAACTCAACTACATCGTGGCGCGCGCGGACGATGCGGTTGCAATCGTGTTGACGAACCAGTCGAAGTCGACCGTGCGGTCGAAAGTGCGGCTGAACCCGGATCTCGTCCACTTCAACACGGGCGCGAAGGCCGCGCGAGTCACTCTCTGGGAAAACAACATCGCCACGCGAAACACCGGGCTGGGCGCCGGGGGCGAGGTCGAAGTGCGACCAGAGGGGATTGCCGCCGTCGCGGTGCGCGGCGTCGCACCGCAGGTGGCGTTCCAACGCGCCGTCCCCGGCCATGCCGGCGGAAAGCGTGTCGGATCTCGGCTCGCGGGG
>CAYVDZ010000098.1:0-11498 GCA_964450575.1 uncultured Opitutus sp. | reverse complement strand
CTTGAAGGCCGTGATTGTGCAGCGCCGGATCACGGATCTTGTGATCGGATATCCCTTTAACATGGACGACACCGTGGGCTTCAAAGCGAAGGAAGTGGATGCATTTGCGGCCAAACTGAAGGCACAGTTCCAGCTTCCGATCCACCTCGTCGACGAACGGCTGACGAGTTACGAAGCGGAATCGACCATCGCCAAGTCGAAGCGACGGGATGTGCGGGCGAGTGGGATTATTGATTCCCGGGCGGCGACGCTGATCCTTCAGGATTTGCTCATTCAGAAGTTCGGCCTGCCACCGCCACCGGAAGAGTGAAAGCGTCGCGCGTCTTGTAGCTCTAGGACGAGGGGGTGTTCCGGTGGAGCGGCGCTGGGTCGCCCGGCTGGAGTGGACTCCGGATTTTGGGGCAAAATTTTCATGGATAAAGCGGCGCGATCTGCGCCACCTTGCGGCGTGGTGGAAATTGCTCCGAAATCCCGTCGCTGGAAATGCGTCTGTGCCTACAATGGCGCGGCGTTCTCCGGTTGGCAGAGTCAGACGGGAGGGATCGCCGTTCAGGACGTGATCGAGGATCGATTACAGGAGATTTTCAAAGTCCCGGTGCGGATTCACGGAAGCGGGCGGACGGACGCGGGGGTGCATGCGAGGGAACAGGTGTTTCATTTCGACGCGGCCTGGAGGCACAGTCCGGCCAAGCTGCTCGTGGCCATGCGCGGAGACCTTCATGAAGGTATTCAAATCAAGTCGGTGCGAGCGGTCGCGCCGGATTTCCACGCTCGCTTTCACGCGACCGGTAAGCGTTACGAGTACTTTATCCATCTGGGTGATGCGGACCCCTTTGTGCGTCCCTTTTGCGTGCCGATCTTTCGGCCGCTAGACCTGACCGCGATGGAGCAGGCAGCTGCCGTCCTCCGCGGAGTGCACGATTTCCGCGCGTTCACCGCCATGAGCGGCACGGAGCGCGAGGATACGGTTCGTGAATTGCGTCGCCTCGAGATAAGACGGCGTGGGCGGCAGGTACGAATCACCGCGGAGGCAAGTGGCTTTCTCTATAAGATGGTGCGGAGCCTCGTGGGCGGATTGATCGCGGTCGGAGAGGGCCGTTTGACCGTGACTCAGGTGCGGGAAGTCCTAGCTTCGACAAAGCGGACGCCGCTGATTAAAACGGCGCCGCCTCAAGGGCTATTCCTCGCCAAAGTGTTCTACCACTGAACGTTCGCGTGCACCTAGTCCGGCAATGGTTGCGTGGCGTGAGTGACGTCCTCTTTCCACCGCTCTGCGTGCATTGTCGCGAGACCGTGGAAGGGCGAGCGGAGGACGAAAGTCCTGACGGCCCAAGGCCGTTTCGCCATGTGTGTGTGCGCTGCGCGAAGCAGTTGGAGTTTGCGCGGCCGCCGCACTGCTCGACCTGTGGACACCCTTTTTTTGGGGTCGTGGCGGGCGAACGGATGTGTGCGAAATGCGAGGGACTCGATCCGGCCTTTCGGGAAGGGCGTACAGCCGTGCTCTTCAAAGGACCGGCCCGGTCCTTGGTGATCGAATTGAAGTACCATCGCGGATTGCACGTGCTGGAAGACATGGAGGAAATTTTTCGACGGGCGCCCCATGTGCTGGAATGTGCGCGGGGCGCGACGATGGTCCCGGTGCCGTTGCATCCCCGAAAGGCTCGTGAGCGCGGTTACAATCAGGCGGAACTGCTGGCCACCGCGCTGGCTCGGGCGGCAGGCGGGGGCGCGCGGGTCGAGCGGCTCTTGCGGCGGGAGGTCGACACCCCAACGCAAACGGCTTTCGATCGCCGGACCCGGATGGCGAATCTGAAAAATGCCTTTGCACTCGTCCGGAGCGGCCCACTTAATTCGGGGCTTCATTTCATCTTGGTAGACGATGTATTCACGACCGGTTCCACGCTTAATAGCTGTGCTCGCGCCCTCCGGCGTTCGGGTGCGGTGAAGCTTGACGTCGTCACGTTTGGCCACGGCTGATCCCATGCATTTCGATAAACCGACCTATACGGTCCGCAAGGCTCGCAAGAAGGATATTCCGCGCGGCCTTTACACCAAGGATCCCGTTTCCGGGGACATCGTCTTCAACAAGGAGGTGGAAGACAACCAGATGGTGGTGCCGAAGAGTGGGCACCATTTTCCGATCGGCGCGCGGGCTCGCATTGCCCGGCTTTTCGATGAGAGGACCTTTGTGGAGCGGGATGAAGGGGTGAAATCCAGCGACCCGCTGAACTTCGTCGACTCGCAACCCTATCCGGATCGCATCAAACGGTATGAACGCGAGAGCGGTCTGCCGGAAGCGGTGGTGACCGGTACCGGTAAGATTCACGGCATCGATGTTTCCGTGGCGGTGATGGATTTCCGCTTTTGCGGTGGAGCCATGGGCGCGGCCGCTGGTGAAAAAATCACCCGCGCCATCGAGCTGGCGATCAAGCGCAAAACGCCCTGTATCATCTTTAGCGCGTCCGGTGGCGCACGCATGCAGGAGGGGATTTATTCTCTCATGCAAATGGCGAAGACCAGCGCGGCGCTCGGTCGCCTCGCGCAGGCGGGATTGCCGTTTATTTCGGTGCTGACGCATCCCACGATGGGTGGCGTGACCGCCAGTTTCGCGACCTTGGGCGATGTGATTCTCGCTGAACCAGGCGCGTTGGTCGGTTTCGCTGGGGCCCGGGTCATCAAGGACACGACGAAGCAGACTTTGCCGCCTGGTTTTCAAACGGCGGAGTTCCTGCTCAAGCACGGCTTGGTGGATCAAATCGTCAGCCGCCTCGAGTTACGCGATCGGCTGCGGGATCTGTTATCGGCCCTGCATTTGAAGAAGCGGCTGCCGTCCGCGAATTCAGGCGGGCGTTCCTGACGCAGCCATCGCTGTCATGTCTGCACGTGAGCCGGCCGATTATGCGGCGGTAACGGAGTACCTCTTCGCCCTCAAAGCCCGCGGGGCGAAGTTCGGGATCGATCGCATGGCGATGCTGGCGGCCGCCCTGGGGCACCCCGAGCGCGCCGTGCCCTGTATCCATGTTGCGGGCACGAACGGCAAAGGCTCGGTTGCCGCCATGCTCGACTCAATTCTCCACGTCGCCGGCTGGCGGACTGGTCTCTATACGTCGCCGCATCTGGTCCGGCTGGGCGAACGCGTGCAAGTCGCGCGCACGATTCTCACCGGGCAGGAAATCGTGGACTACGTGCGTGAGTTGCGCCCCGTGGCCGAGCGGCTGGGTGCGGTGGATCCGGACGATTATCCGAGCTTCTTTGAGTTCATGACCGCGATGGCGTTCCAGCAGTTTGCCCGGAAACGCTGTGATATCTCGGTTATCGAAGTCGGCTTGGGTGGTCGGCTGGACGCGACGAATATTGTGACACCGGAAGTCAGCGTCATCACCTCGATCGGGATGGATCACTGCGAGTATCTGGGAACTCGATACGAGCAGATCGCGGGGGAAAAAGCGGGGATTATTAAACCGGGTCGTCCGGTGGTGATGGGACGGATGCCGCCGGCGGCGGAGACGAGGATTCGTCGAATTGCCGCGGAACGCGGCGTGCCCTTGATTTCAGTCGCGGAGACCTATGGCGAGGACGTGTCGGCCTATCCGGAAACCAATCTCGAAGGCGACTATCAGCGGTGGAATGCGGCCACGGCCACGCTCACGGTCCGCGCCCTGGAGGCGCGTTGGAAAATTTCAGACCAGGTGATCGCGGAGGGCTTGCGGCAGGTGGATTGGCCCGGGCGGTGGCAGCGGTTGTCGCTGGGGGGACGGCTCGCGATCCTGGATGCGTCCCACAATCCGGAAGGTGCACAGGTGCTCGATTCGAATTTGCAGCAATTGTATGCCGAGACGCAGCGCACCCCGATTGTCATCACAGGTGCGCTGGGCGCCGTCCGCGCCCGGCCCTTGCTCGAGACGATCGCCCGCCACGCCCGTGAAATTCATCTCGTGGTGCCGCACCAGGCCCGGGCGTGCACCTACGAGGAACTCGAGGCGCTCATCCCGGCCACGTTCCACGGGCGGGTGGTGCGCAGGACCGTTGAGGCATTGTTTCCCCGCCCGGACCTTTGTACCGCGGGTGGAATAGATGACGTGGTGGTCGTGACCGGGTCCATTTATTTGCTCGGCGAAGTGATGGCCCGGCTTGATCCGGCCCGCGGGGCGGCGGAAGAGCGCCTGCAGGACTTCTGAACCGGCGGATGTGTGGACTAACTGGAGTTCGGCGCCGGGGATCCGATCACATAGAGGTGCATTCAGAGGATATGATTCAAATCCCGATTCATTGGCATGAACCTACAACCGTGTGATGCCTCCGTCCGCGCCCTTGCGCGGGTGAGTGGGCGTCACCATAACCCCAGCCGATGATCACCACCCGCGCGCGCGGTCTCGCGAATCTCCATGCTGGAGTGACGACGTTGGGCGTGGGGCTGTTCTTCTGGCTCTACGGTGAGTTCATCATGCGTTACGTGCCGATCGTGCGGCTGAGTCGGGAGGTTAACCTGATTCCGTATTTCGCCTGTGTTATTTCCGGAATGTTGCTGGCTTCGCGCGATCTGTCGCGCCTTTCGGTGCCGTTTCATGGGATGGATGTGGGCGAGGCCGCGCGTTTAGCGGGACGCCAGGTGGGATTTATGGCCGTGCTCACGTTTGCCATGATGTTTGCGACTCTCGATCGTAGTATCAGCCGGCTTTTTCTGGGGACGTTTTTGGTCTGGTCCTGGTTGGGGCTCGTGCTCGTCAACCTGCGTCTGCCCCGGGCGCTGGCCCGCCTGGTGTTTCAGCAGGGGCATCAGTTGCCCACACTGTTTGTTGGACGGGTCGCTTCCTTTGCGCAGCTGAATCCGTGGATCCTGGAAAAGCAGCCACTGGGGGTCGCTCCCCTGGGGTTTTTAACCGACGATCCTTTGCCGGAAACGGCGAGCGAACTACCCGGATTGCCGCTCGGCCGAGTGAGTGATTTGTCCCGCGTGCTGGCGGAGCGCGTCGTGGGCCAGGTGATGCTGCTCGAGTTGCCCACGAGCGATGCGGCAGCTCAAGCCGTGATCGCATTGTGCCAGGAACATGGTTGCCGCCTGCTCATTCACAATGACACGGCGAAGAACTACACGCATTCGTTGGTGCCCACGACGGAAGCGGGCCGCCATTTTTATACCCTGCAGGAGGAACCGCTGGAGGATCCGCTGAACCGGCTCCTGAAGCGGGCTTGCGATATCGCGATCTCACTCCCGATTGTGGTGGTGCTGCTCCCGCTTTTAAGCGGGTGGGTGTGGATAATGCAGCGCTTTCAGGCGCCGGGGCCCTTGTTTCATGTGCGGGAACGGCGCGGGCAAAACGGGCGCGCGTTTCGCATGGTTAAGTTTCGCTCGATGCATCTGGCCACAGCCGATCCGGCGGCCGAGTCAAAACAGGCGGGGCCGGGCGACGCGCGGATTTTTCCCTTTGGCCGTTTCATGAGGCGACGGAGCATCGATGAGTTTCCCCAGTTCTGGAACGTGCTCGTGGGCGATATGAGCGTCGTCGGCCCTCGTCCTTATATGCCTCTGCTCGACGAAGAGTTCCGTCAGCGCACCCGTGGGTATCGCACGCGCCATGTCGTGAAACCCGGGATCACGGGCCTCGCCCAAAGCCTCGGCTATCGTGGCGAAGTCACCGACCCCGGGTTGCTGGATCGGCGCCTGTACTGGGATGTTCATTACATCACGCATTGGTCGCTCTGGCTTGATCTGCAGATCACGGTGCGGACGCTGGGACAACTGCTCTGGCCACCGCGGACCGCGTATTGAGAGTCCGGGTACACGACGACCTGGCGGACCGGGGCGGCTCGCCTGCGCCGTTTGATTGGTGAGCGCAAACGCGCCATGCACTGTTTGCGAAATTGAGGGAGAGGCGGCGAAACCCGCATGGAAACGGCGGCTTGGGTCTTGTGCAACGCACGGCGCGGGCCCATCCTGTGCACCCGATGAACCCTCGCCGCGATTTTCTTAAATTCACGGCTGCTGCGGCCGTGGTGGGTGGGGGTGTGCGGCTGACGCCGGTGACCGCGTCAGCCGCGACGAGCGCCGTGAGTTCACGGGCCGCGGGTGGCGCTTCGTCGGGCGCGGCGGACCGAGCTTACTGGTGTCAGATTGCGGCGAAACTGGCGGTGCCGCTGTTGCCGGCTCTGGCGGAGCGGCGTTTGAAAGCGACGATGCCGGTCGAGTCGCATCCCCGTTCCAAAGACCGTCCGGTTTACACGCACCTGGAAGGCTTGGGGCGGCTGCTCGCGGGCATCGCGCCGTGGCTTGAGCTTCCGGATGACGGAACGGCCGAAGGGAAGGAACGGGCGCGTTTTGCGGCGCTGGCCCGGCGTGCGATCGATGCCGCCACGGATCCGGCTTCACCGGATTTTCTCAATTTTTCGCGAGGCCGCCAGCCGCTCGTCGACGCCGCTTTTCTCGCCCAATCGATGCTGCGGGCGCCGACGGAGCTGTGGGTCCGACTCGAGTCGCGGGTGCAGCGTAATGTTGTGGCGGCATTGGTCTCTTCGCGACCGATCCCGGCGGGCGAGAACAATTGGAAACTGTTCGCTTCGGAAATCGAGGCGTTCCTGCATCGTGTGGGCGAGGCGCGCGACGACGTGCGGCTGTTTGAAGGGCTGAGTAAGTTTCAGGAGTGGTATGTTGGCGACGGCATGTATGGCGACGGACCGGAGTTTCACGCCGATTACTATAATGCTTATGTAATTCAGCCGATGCTGCTCGAGACACTCGATGTGGTTGGCGATGAGTCGGCGGAGTGGCGCGCCTTTCGAAGCAAGGTGCGCGAACGACTCACGCGTTTTGCCGCGATTCAGGAGCGCTCGATCGCGCCGGACGGATCGTTTCCGATTATCGGCCGCTCGATCGCGTATCGCGCGGGCGCCTTTCAGGGATTGGCATTGGCGGCGCTGCGCCGGATGTTGCCGAAAGAGGTTTCGCCGGCGCAGGCCCGCGTGGCGCTGACCGCCACGATTCGTCGGACGATGGAAGCGCCGGGAACCTTCGATGCGAATGGCTGGCTGCGAATTGGCGTCGCGGGGCATCAGCCCGGCTTGGGCGAAACCTATATCTCCACCGGCAGCCTTTATCTCTGCAGCTTTGTGTTGTTGCCGCTCGGCTTGCCGGCGACCGATCCCTTCTGGACGGAGCCTCCGGGGAAAACGACTTGGGAAAAAGTCTGGTCGGGCGAAAACCTGCCGGTGGACAAAGCGATCAAAAGCTCCAAACGAGGTTGAGTCGGGGCGGGGCGGGCGCGCTGTAATCGATTCGAGTCTGCTTACTCTCCCGGGGTCGGGTCAAAATTTCTTCACGTACGGGATGCCATTGGCGTCGGCAAACGTGAGCGTATCGGTTTCGACCTTGGTCAGGCGCACATTCAGCGTTCGATCGACGAGGTCGTTCACGCGATAGACCCGTTCATTCATCAAGACGCGGCTCTCGTCGCCGGAGGAACGAATCCCGGCGACGCGGATCGTCTCGACAAAGGCGGCGACCCGGGGATCGGGTTGAGGATCCGCCGCCGGAAGAAGAGGGGCAACGGGAACAGGTTCCGGAGGAGCAGCGGCAGTGATAACGGGCGCGGCGAGGGGCGTTGCCGGCTCCAGAGCTGCATTCGCGGCGGGCACGGGTTCGATCGCGGGGAATACCGGCGGGTTGCTTGCAGGCGTCGTGGCGGTGGGGAGCGCGGGAGCTTCCGGGACAACGCTCGCCACGGGAGCGATTGGTGCAGTGGACGGCCGGTTGAGCAGAAAAACGGTCGCAACCACGGAAAGAACGACCAGAACGACTCCGCCGGCCACAAGGAGGATCGTGAAGTTGGTGCTGCGCGGTGGGCTGCGCTTGACCACGCGATCGGTTGGCGCGCTTTCGGAAGCGGGGCTGCCTGGCGCCGGCTCCTCTTGACGGAGACGCTGCGCTTTTTTCAGGGCTTCGTTGATCAGGCTCATGACACGGAAAGGACGGCGGTTCGGGTGGAGTGGAGCAGCGGAGCGGACGCGTCGGCAATCAATTCGTGAGTGTCGCCATGTCTTTTATCGCACGGCGGGCGTCCCAATAATTGACCTCGTCCGAATCGCGAATGAAGGCGGCGAGCATCGCTTTATCGCAGAGATTATTGATGATGCGGGGAATCCCGCCGCTGCCGCGGTGAATGGCCCGCAGAGCCCAACGCGTGAAGCTGGGGCGGCCGTTTCCGCCGGCGAGGGAGAGGCGGTGGTGGATATAATGAATCATATCGACGCGGGAGAGCGGATACAGTTCGTAGTGAACGAGGATACGCTGGCGCAGCTGTCGGAGCTCTTCGCGGCCGAGCAAATCCTTGAGCTCCGGTTGGCCAATCAGGACGATCTGGAGCAGCTTCTGTTTATCGGTTTCGAGATTTGAAAGCAGGCGGATCTGTTCGAGCACTTCGAAACTCAGGTTCTGCGCCTCGTCGATGATCAGGACGATATCCCGGCCCTTCTCGATTCGTTCGAGCAAAACGCGGTTAACCTGGGCCACGAGATCGTGCTGGTTGCGACCGAAGCGGGTTTCGCCGAGCTCGGTGAGAATGGCTTTGAGCATCTGCGTCTCCGTGACGCGTGGATTCAAAATCAGCGCGGTGTCGTAGTGCTCATGATCAATCTCGTTGAGGAATCGACGGCAGAGGGTTGTCTTGCCACAGCCCACCTCGCCCACGAGGACGATAAACCCCTTTTTCTCCCGTACGCCGTATTTCAGGTGCTGGAGAGCTTCCTGGTGAGTTGGACTGAGATAGAGAAACTTCGGGTCTGGAGTGATGTTAAAAGGCATCTCTCGAAACCCGTAAAAACTCTGATACATGCGTGGGATCCACCGTGCTATTTCGTTTTCCAAATAGCACGCCTATTTACAAGTCGTCGTTCGAGGGTGGCGGAATTTGAAATTCCTTTACTCATCGGGCGACGAAGCTGTTCATCAGGCGCGTTCGATGAATCCCCGCCGCCTGATTATTCCGGTTTATGTCGTGCTGATGGCCGCCCTGGCCCTCGCCGCGGGATCGTGGTTTATGGACGCAAAGGCGGAATTTGCGCAGCTCAAGCAAGCCGAGGCGGCAAATCGGCAGACGTTGGCGGATGCGAAAGCCCGCTTGGCGGAACAGGAGCGGATCCTGCAACGCCTGCGAAATGATCCGGCGTATGTGGAAAAGGTGATTCGGAAGCGCCTCGGTTACGCGCGGCCCGGCACCGCCACGACGATGGAGATCATCTTCCGCTTCGAAGATTAAACGGCGGGGTCGACGTCGCTGAAGCTTGGTTTGGGCGAGTTTTTTGTTCGAGCCCTGAACCAGAAGTCGTTCTACGTGACGATTACCCACTTCCATGGTGATCCATCCGCTGATTGAAAAATTTGAACGCGCCGGACAAGGGCAGGTCTTCGCCTACTTTGACCAACTGCCGCCCGAAGGGCAGCGTCGCCTGATCGACGAGGCGCGCGAGATCGACCTTGATGAGGTCGCCTTGCTCACTCGCACGCTGCTTTCAAAAGACGCCGCGACGGGCGTGAACCTCGAAGGTTTGGAGCCGGCTCCCTTTGAGAAACGCCCGGATCACGGTGGCGATAGCGAGGCATGGACGCGCGCCAAAGTGGCCGGGGAAGACGCGTTGCGGGCGGGTCGCGTGGCCGCCTTCACGGTGGCGGGCGGCCAAGGCACGCGCCTTGGTTATGAGGGCCCGAAAGGCACATTTCCGGTGACGCCACTGCGGCAGAAAACGTTGTTTCAGGTCTTTGCCGAAAAGATCCGTGCCGCGGGCCTGCGTTACGACCGACCGTTACATTGGTTCATCATGACCAGCCATGCGAACCATGAGGCCACCGAGACATTTTTTGTGGAACATGGCTTCTTCGGCATCGAGCGCGAACGTGTCCATTTTTTCCGGCAAGGGCGGATGCCGGCGGTCACCTTTGAGGGCAAGATCATGCTGGAAGCGAAGGATTCGATCGCGCTTTCGCCGGACGGACATGGCGGATCGTTGCGCGCGCTCGCCCGGAGTGGATCGCTGGATCTGATGCTGCGCGAAGGCATTACGACCCTGAGTTATTTCCAAGTGGATAATCCGCTCGTGCGCTGCATCGATCCGGCGTTCATCGGCTGGCACCAGCTGCGTCGGTCGGAGATGTCGAGCAAGATGGTGCCGAAAGCGTACGCGGAAGAAAAAGTCGGCCATTTTTGTGTGCAGAACGGGAAGACCATCGTGGTCGAGTATTCCGATCTGCCGATGGCGTTGCAGAAGGAGACCGAGGTGGACGGATCGTTGCGGTTCATTGCCGGCAGCATCGCGATTCACGTGCTGGATCGCGAATTTGTGCGCCGCGTGGCGGCGGGCGGAAAAGACGTGTCGTTGCCGTTTCATCGGGCGGACAAGAAAATCCCGACGATCGATGCCGACGGGAATCCGGTAAAACCGGAGAAACCCAATGGCGTGAAATTCGAGATGTTTGTCTTCGATGCGCTGCCGTTTGCCCGGAATCCGGTGGTGATTGAAACGCCGCGGGAAAATGATTTCTCGCCGGTGAAAAACGCCGCGGGCGTCGATTCGCCGCAGACGTGTCGCGACGATCAACTGCGGCAGTATGCGCGGTGGTTGAAAGCCGGGGGCGCGACCTTCGAGGCGGATCGAACCGGCCTGCCGGCTGCGACGATCGAAGTGTCACCGCTCTTCGGATACGACGAGGATTCCTTTGCCGATGCGTGGCAGAAGCTCGCGCCGAAACCCGAAGTGAGCGAGGGACTGTACCTGGAGTAACCTGGAGTAAGACGGAGCGGCCGCGCCTTCGCCCGGCCCGACGGTTGTCCGACGACTTCAATCGTTTCGAATTATCCCGGAGCCCGCTACCACGCCACCCGCCCGTCCTCACTGACCAAATCCGGCGGGTGAACGATGACGCGTTCGCCGGCGGTGAGCCCCTCGCGCACCTCGGCGGCGATGCCGTTGTGATGCGCGAGGGTTGGAGCCGACGACGGCTGCGGATTTTCCGGGAAAGTCCTTTTCGTGGGTGGGTTGGCGCTTTTCAAGTGCAGCGCAGGGCAGGTCGGGTCGCAATCAAAGTCGGCACCCCGCGAACACCGGTTGGTCTCCCGGGGCTTTTCCCCGAAATGGCGCGATGCCCTGATTTCGCGCTGTCTAAACGAGCCCGCGTTCGTCTAAATCCCGTCCTCAACGTATGCCTACTCTCGATCGGATCCACGCTGCCATCAAAGCGGGTCACTTACTGCCGGGCACCGGCGAAAACTTGCAGGCCTTCCTTGCTGCCGAACTGCCGGCATGGGCGGGACAAAGTATCGATGAACTGGTGGCGCAGGAAGCGTGGGGCGAACTCAACGACCGCTTCTACCGGTTTCTCGAATTCGGCACGGGCGGAATGCGCGGCCGGACGATCGGTGTCCTCCCGGCCAAGGCGGAGACGGGCACACTCGATGAGCGGGGTTCGCCGGAGCACGCGGCCGTGGGAAGCAACATGCTGAATGATTTCACGC
>CAYVDZ010000097.1:0-11528 GCA_964450575.1 uncultured Opitutus sp. | reverse complement strand
CGCGGGAAGCGGTGCACACCGACTGCGCGACGTAGAAGTGGGTGAATTTCGTGCCCTCGGCGGCGAGTCGGTCAAGGTGGGGCGTCCGGATATCCTTCGCGCCAAAACAACCTACATCGCCGTAACCGAGATCATCCGCGAAGATAAGAATGACGTTGGGTAGTTCCTTGGGTGCAGCTGCAGCGCTGCGGGCGGCTAGTCCGCCGAGCGCGAGCAAGAGCAAACAGAAGCCAAGTGAGAATCTAACCGGGAGAGCGGAGATCATGGGGCGATCAAGGGAGGGTTGGGGTAGCTGACGACGGATTTGAAGCAGTTCGCAGCGCAGTGACGAGTGAACATTTCAACCGCACGAACTGCGATGGGAAGGTCAACGCTTTGAGCCGTTTTCGCGGATGTAATCGAGGCCGTCTTAATCTCATCTTGCCAGTTTGACAACTGTTCCGTGGCAGGGGTGCGGCGGCGGCATTCGAACGCTGCCTCGATGAGGCCTGCACGCGCTTCCATTGGTTGATTTATGCCTATGTTGTCATGGCGAATCACCTTCACCTCGCCCTGATAACGCCTAAGGGACTCGGTCAGAAATAAACGCTCCAATCTACTTGGGCTTGAGTCGCCATCCGGCGTTGCTGGCTCAGTCACCGATCGGAGATAGGCTTCGTCGCCAGCGCCCTGGCTGGCGACCCAATCCCGGCGCAGCTCTGCGCGTTTATTTCTGACCGAGCCCCTAAGCCAAACTCGAGCGTGGGAATGAAATAGCTGCAGGGTACCGGGACGACCCGTTTCAATCAGCTTTCGGCGGGTAGTTGGTCGGCCGTTTCAGGGCCGGTACAAGGCGTTTCACGTCGAGCCTGGTCACGCCGTTCTGTGCATGACCTCGCCCAGGTGGCCCATTACATCCATCTCAATCCGCTGTCCGGCGAAAACGTCACCAGTGACACGTTGGCCGAATATCACTGGAGCAGTCTACACCGCTTCGTGGCGGGGCCGCGGGCGGTTTCAGGAATACGGACGTAACGACAGCTGCGTTAATCTCCAAATTGGTGGACCTGATCGGGATCAAACCGACGACCTCTTCGTTGCGAACGAAGCGCTCTATCAACTGAGCTACAGGCCCGTAAGGGAACGGAGGTTTTGCGAAATCACCTGACGCAAGTAAACACCATTTTTTGCCTTCTTCCTGTCAGGGGTTGTACCATTCAGCAGGGGATCGCAAATGAGCGGGAAACGGCTCTCGGAGTGGGAGGACTCTCCGGCGCTCCCGCCGCTGGGGGAAAGGCAAAGGGGCCGACGTCCGGGATGCGCAAGGAGGCAGGTCGCTTTCGCCTGGCCTCACGCGGCGCCAATCGCGCGTACGAGCGCTGGCGAGCGCGCATCCTCGGGCGAGAGGGCGCAGAGGCGTTTGACGCGGTGTTCAATCTCCGACGCCACGTCCACAAAAGCCTGAAACTTTTCTTCGTCGGTCCCGGTAACTGCCGCCGGATCAGGAGAACTCCAATGGGCAATGATCGACGCACCGGGCCACACCGGGCAGGCGTCCCTTGCATGGTCACACACCGTGATCACAGAGTCGAAGGCCTGCCCCCGGAATTCATTCCATGACTTCGAGCGAGCATCGCTGGCATCAATGCCATAAACCTCCCGTAGTACGCGCACCGCCAACGGGTTCACCCTCCCGACTGGCTTGGATCCCGCGCTGAAACTCTCAAAGCGCCCTTCCCCGAAATGGCGGAGCAAATACTCGGCAAGAATCGAGCGTGCTGAATTGCCGGTACAAAGGATCAAAGCGCGCAAGGAAGATGGGGTGGGGTTCAATTCGTGAATGGGCTTGGGTCTTGATAACTCGGGTGGCCGCCTGAAGCCGAGGTTGTCCTCCAGCCCTTGCTAAAGAGCAGATGCCGTCGTCACTGATTTATTCCCAAATGCCCCCCGTCTCCGAACCGTAGTCGCTGAAGTCGCCGCGGAAAAATGAAAGGGATCCTGGATTCTCCGATCACGGCTGTGCCAAAACTATGGGATAGATCCGAGACTAAGGTGTAGCTCCAAAAAAAAGCCCTCCGTCACCGAGCCTATGGAGGGCATCCTTCGCCGCAATGCGTGCTTGCCATCCGTTTCACTCGGAGAGCGGTTTTAGGGATGGCCACGCCATCCGTAGGCTTGGCGAAAACTGGCGGAGAGGGGGGGATTCGAACCCCCGGTACGGTTTTACCCGTACAACGCTTTAGCAAAGCGCCGCTATCGACCACTCAGCCACCTCTCCGGACAGAAAACAGGAGGCAAACGCACCGAATCGAAAGTGCAAGGCGGATTTCACGGACATTTGGGAGTCGTCCCGCCCTCTCACCGAGCGCCCGGCGCTCGCAAATTCAGCTGTGGGCCGCGACCGGAGTCGGGGTTTCCGCATTCAGTGTTTCGCGCTCGATCTCGGCGGCCCGAATCAGGCCGTGCGCACTGGAACGCCCCGTGAGTTTCATACAAATATTGTCCATCAAAACGTACACAATCGGGAGCACAAACAGCGTGAGGAACGTCGCGATCGTCAACCCTCCCACCACCACGATACCCATGGCATTCCGCGTCTCGGCTCCGGCACCCGTCGCAAACGCCACGGGCACCGCTCCGAGCACCGTCGAAATCGACGTCATCAAGATCGGACGGAATCGCACCACCGAGGCCTCAAACGCGGCGTCAAAGGCTTTGCGGCCTTCCACCTGAAGCTGGTTCGCAAACTCCACGACCAAGATACCGTTCTTCGCCACCATGCCGATCAGCATGATCAGCCCGAATCGCGAAAAGATATTATCCGTCAGCGCCGTGCCGAAAAAGCGCGAACAATAGAGGACAATCAAACCACCGGAAACCGCCAGGATGATGCCCGTGAAAATCGTGATTGGATGGATCCATGACTCGAACTGCGCCGCGAGCACGAGAAAGGTAAACAGCAGCGCCAACCCAAAGAGCATATAGGTGTCACCGGCGCTCTCCACGAATTCCCGCGCCTCGCCGTCCCACGTAAATGCGTAACCGGGCGGCAGGATCTTCCTAACTTCATCAGACAGCAGCGCCACCGCATCACCTGTAGTGAATCCTTGCGTAACCTGAGCCGACACCGTCACCGACCGCAGCCGGTTGAAATGCGGGAAACTCTCGGGCACCACCGATTCATCATACGTGACGAGATTGCTCAACTGCACGAGGGCTCCGCTGGATGATTTCACGTACAATCGCGATAGGTCGGAGGGGCTGGTCCGGTTCGAGTCTTCCACCTGGACGAGCACATCGTATTGTTGACTGCCTCGTTGAAACTGGGTCACCCGCCGGCCACCCAGCAAAGTCTCGAGCGTCCCGGCGACATCGGAAATGGGCACTCCGAGATCGGCGGCTTTTGCCCGATCAATCTTAACATCGATCTGTGGTTTGGTTGGCGAAGGATCGATCCGAGGCACGAGAAACATGCTGCCATTGGTCCGCATCAGCTTGAGCACCTCTTGCCCCAACTCCTGTAGTTTATCGAAATCGCTGCCTTGCAGCACAAGTTGGACGCCCGAACTGAAGCTGCTGCGGCGTCCGCCAAAGGGCCGCACGGGCGACGGCGACGACTGGCCCCCCGTGATTTCGGCCCGGAACTTACGGCGGACTTCCTCCACCACTTCCTGCGTCGTGCGCTGGCGTTCCTCCCACGGTTTCAAGGTGGCGAAAATAAACGCCCGCCCGTCTCCAGTCCGATGATAGGTGCGATCGACCTCAGGAATGCCGAGGACGATTTGTTCCATCTGGCGCGAATACACGGCATTGTATTGCGGGGTGGAACCAATCGGGGGCACGAAGCTCGCCGTAAAGATTCCGCGATCCTCCATCGGGGTGAGTTCACGCTGGAGTTTCGTGTACAGATAAGGGCCGGTAATCGCGAAGACCAACGCGGCCAAAAGTACGAAGAGCCGAAAGCGGATTGCTCCCTTCAGGGACTTCTCGAACAGTTGGTTCACCCAGACAAAAAGCGGCTCAGTCTTTTCGTAAAGCCAGCCATGCTGCGCCTTCCCATTCACGATCTTGGCCCGCAGCATGCGGGAGCAGAGCATCGGTGAGAGCGTCAGGGCGACAAAGGATGAGACCGAAACGGAGATCGCGAGGGTGAGCCCGAATTCGAAGAACAATCGGCCGGTGTTGCCCGATTGAAAGGCCACCGGAAGGAACACCGCGGCGAGCGTCAACGTCGTCGCGATAATGGCGAACGCCACCTGCCGGGCACCGAAGATGGCGGCGTGGATCGGCGTTTCACCTTCTTCGATCCGCCGATAGATATTTTCCAACATCACGATGGCGTCATCGACGACCAGGCCAACGGCCAGCACCAAGGCCAGAAGGGTGAGCGTGTTGACCGTGAACCCCAGGAGGTGCATCACCGCGAACGCGCCGATAATCGACACCGGAATCGAAACCAACGGCACCAAGGTCGCGCGCCAGTCCCGCAGGAACAGGAAAATCATCAGGATTACCAGGACCGCCGCCTGCCAGAGCGTCTTGTAGACCTCCCGGACCGAGCGATCGACAAATACACTCGTGTCGTATGAGACCATCACTTCGACACCTTCCGGCAGTTCCGCCCGCAGGATCGGAATCAGCTCCTTTACGCGTTTGGCCACGTCCAGCAGATTCGACTGCGCCTGCCGCGCCACCGAAAGACTGACCGCGTGCTTCCCGTTCACGTAAGTCTGATTGCGATAATCACTCGGCCCGAGTTCGACCCGGCCGATATCGCTAAACTTCACCTGGTAGCCCTCGCGGCTCGCGAGAATGATATTCTCAAATTCGCGAGGATCGTCCATCCGGCCGCGCAAACGAACGGGAAACTCGCGAGTAAGGGATCCGATCCGCCCGCTCGGCAGGTCGACATTCTGCTGCCGCAGGGCGCGCTCGAGATCGGATACGGTCAGGCCATAGGCCGCGAGCTTGGTGGCATCGACCCACAAACGCATGGCATACCGCTCGCCGCGCAACTCCACCGTGGCGACGCCCGGGATGGTTTGCATGCGCTGCAAGGCGAGCCGCTCCACGAGCTCGGTGAGCTCGAGTCGGCTATGCATCTCCGACCGAAATGAAACCGAAATGACCGAATCGGAATCTGCGTCAGACTTGGAGATCTGCGGATCATCGACTTCGGAAGGAAGGCGACTGCGAACGCGGGCGACCTTGTCGCGCACGTCGTTCGCGGCCTCGTCCATGTTCCGATCGATATTGAACTCAAGGGAAATCCGGGAGCGCTGTTCACTCGAACTCGATCGGATGATGCGCAATCCATCGATCGCGGACACCTCCTTTTCGATCACCTCGGTGACCTTTGATTCGACAACCTCCGCGGAGGCCCCGGGATAACTCGCCTCGATGGAGATGACCGGAGAATCGGTGCTCGGATATTCCCGCACCGGGAGCCTCCCGAAGGCAATGACTCCAACAAGGACAATAAGGATGGAAGCGACCAGGCAGACCACCGGGCGCTTAATGGAAATATCCGAAAGAATCATGAGCTGACAAGTGACGGGACGACTCCGAGGCCTGACATCATTCTAAATTCGATTAATCGCTGATGAGGAACTCAGCGCGAAGAGGACGGGGGTCGAGCTTGGCCCCTGGAAATAACGCGAGGGATCCGATACCCGCCGCGATCACTTCGGTCGCTTCCGTGAGCTCACCAGTGACGGCGCGCACTTCGACGAGGCCCCGCGCTCGGAGCCCGAGGACGACCGGAACAAAGGCGGCGACCTTATCGCCATTTAGGTCATTAACCGTGATGATCTGCGGGCCGCGCTGCTCAATCAGGATCGCGCCTTCGGGGACTGTCAGTGCGCCCTTGCGCACCTCGAGGACAATTTCGATCACCGCAAACATCCCGGCTTTAAGAATCGTTGAAGGAGCATCGAGGTAACCCTTCACGGCGCCGGAACGGGTATTCCGGTCGATGACGGAGTTCACAAAATAGACTTCACCCTTTACGGCTTCGGACGCCTCGATCGTGGTCGAGCGAACTTCGAAGGGCGTTCCGGCCTTTACCTTGGGCAAATAACGCTCGGGAACCTGAAACTCGACCTTCAGCTTACTAATATCGTTGAGGGTGCTGATCACGGACTGGGTGTTCACGTAATCGCCGGCCGACAAAGTCCGCGATTCGATCATCCCGTCGAACGGGGCGCGCACTTCGGTCCGGGCCAGTCGGACCTTCAAGAGTTGCAAGTCTGCCTGAGCCGCGGAGTACTCGCTCCGGGACCGATCCGCGTCCGCCTGCGTGTTTGAAAGCGTTTGCCGCAAATTCTCCGCCCGCGCGAGATTGAGTTTGGCGAGCTCGTAGCGCGCCTCGCTCTGCGCGAGTTGCGCGCGCAATTCCGAGTCATCGATCTTTACGAGCAGATCGCCCTTCTTCACGCGTTGTCCCTCTTCAAAATGAATGGACCGGATCAGCCCGGTCGTCTCCGGCCGGATCGAGGCGGTTTCATTTGGCGCCAGCGAACCCACCACGCGCAGCGTCTCGGAAAGATCCCGACGCTTCAGCGGCGTCACTTCGACGGCTTGCGGCAAACTGCTCGCGCCGCCGCGGCCGCCACGACCGGCAGCTGCCTTGCCGCCCTTCGCTTCGGGAGCGGTCCCCTTGCCTTCCGGCGCCTTCCCGGTCTTCACCGCTCCCGAACCTTTCTCTTTGTTATCCGGGATCGCCGCGGTGCCCGAGGCCCGGGCGGGCACAACGCCCAGCGGGAGAGCGACCAAGAGGCCGAAAACAGACATCGAACGCAGACGGGAGAACAGAGAAACCGACATCAGAAGAGCAGAAATTTAGGGAGAGTAAGCGCTGAGAAGCAGTAGGACGCACCGGGGGGTGCATCGTTGCACGCCAAAAAGCATATCCCAGAAAAGAGATCAGCAGGCAGCGCGCCGTCCGGGTGCCAAAATAATACCACGCCCCTGATCTTGGGCCCTTTTTCGAGCGCAGGATCGGTGGCGCCGGCGCTCAACTCACGAGTTTTTCGTACGCGCCCGCGTCGAGCAGCTCACTCACCGCCCCCGCCTCCGCCGGCTGAAGGCAAAGCATCCAACCTTCGCCGTAGGGCGAGCGATTGACCGTTTCGGGAGCGCTTTCCAAGGCGCCGTTCACGGCCACCACAGTTCCGGCGATCGGCGCATAGAGATCACTCGCCGCTTTCACGGACTCAACCACCCCAAAGGTTTCGCCTGCTTTGAGGCTCGCGCCCACTTTTGGGACCTGCACGTAGGTGATGTCACCGAGCGAATTCTGCGCATAGTCGCTGATGCCAATCGTGACGGTGCCGTCACTCTCGAGCTTCAGCCATTCGTGTGACTTCGCGTAATGGAGTTCGGCGGGGATGGTGCTCATGCAGAGGTTTTTTTTAGTTCCACAAACGGGGGGTTGACCAGTTGCAAATTCAACTTCGTCCCACGAACGTCAGCCGCGAGCGGTTGCGAAACCGCCGTCGCAGCAACCAACGCCGACCCGATCGCTTCATTCAGGATCGGTGACAACGTTCCGGATACGACCCGCCCTACCGGCGTGCCATCCGCCGCCAGCACCGACGAGTCCGCGCGAATGATTCGACGGTCCCCGGTTTTGAAGAACACGATCTGCTGCGGTGACCCCTCCTGCTTCTCCGCGAGCAGGGCCGCGCGACCAATGAAGTCAGCCCCTTTCTCAAGCTTGACCGTCCACCCCAACCCGGCTGCCAGCGGTGAGATATTGGCGGTTATTTCGTGCCCGTAGAGTGGATACCCCGCTTCCAGGCGGAGGCTGTCACGCGAGCCCAGTCCCGCCAGCTCCAAGCCACGCGGGGTTCCGGCTTCCAGCAACGCCGTCGCCAGCGCCACCGCATCACCCGGAGCATGATAAAGCTCAAAACCGTCTTCTCCCGTGTAGCCCGTGCGGCTCACCAGGCAGTTCACGCCAGCAACCGTGGCTTCAGTGAAGTGGTAGTATTTGACCAGACCGAGCTTCGCTCCGGTCAACGACTGCACGATCTCTGCGGCCCGCGGTCCTTGAATGGCGAGCAAGGCATACTCGTCACTACGATCCGTCACGATGACATTAAACCCGGACGTGTGCTCCCGCATCCAAGTGACATCCTTCTCGATGTTACTCGCATTGACGACCACGAGGTAATCGTCCACGGCGCACATATAAATCAGCAGATCGTCCACCACGCCGCCGGTGGGATAACACATCGGCGAATAGACGATCCGCCCGGGAAACAATTTGGCGACGTCATTCGTGACGAGGTGATTCAGAAACCGTCCGGCGTCGGGGCCACGCACGTTGACCTCGCCCATGTGGCTGACATCAAAGAGCCCCGCAGTCCGGCGCACCGCTTTATGCTCCTCAAGAATGCTCCGATATTGCACCGGCATCTCCCACCCCGCGAAATCGACCAGTCGCGCGCCATGGGCCGCATGAAAATCGCGAAGAGGCGTGCGCTTGAGGTCGCTCATGAGCGGGAAGGATAGCGGACACACGTGAGTCGCAATCCCAATCAGATGGGTTGCGTCACGGGTGCGCCCATTCCAATAAAAGGAATGCAGCCTGACTACCGGGTCCATGATCTCGACCCGTTTTTAATCCAGTTCTCCGAAGGCTTCGGTATTCGCTATTACGGCCTCGCCTACCTGTTGGGCTTTGCCGCCGCGGTTTTTCTCCTCCATCTGTATTATCGGAAAGGGCGTTCGCCGCTCGAGAGCGGCCAGCTCACCGACCTGCTGACGTACTTGATCATCGGTGTGCTCGTCGGCGGCCGGCTCGGCTATTTTCTACTGTACCAAACCAGTTCTTTCGCGCGGGATCCGCTGGTTTTATTTCGCGTCTGGGAAGGCGGAATGGCCAGTCACGGAGGTTTCCTCGGCGTCCTGGCGGCGGTGTGGTGGTGGGCGCGAAAGCGCAACATCGCGTTGCTGCAGGTCACGGATCTGGTCTCGACGGTGACGGCGGCCGGTTTGCTCTTCGGTCGGATTGCCAACTATATCAATGGCGAACTCTGGGGCAAGGTGACGGATGTTCCGTGGGCCGTGATCTTCCCGCAAAGCGCGCCGCCGAACACGCCGCTGCTGCTGATCGAGCCGCGACACCCATCGCAACTTTATCAGGCCGCACTGGAAGGCGGTGTATTGCTGGCGTGGATGCAATGGCGCTTCTGGCGAAGCGACGCGCGAATGAAGCCCGGGCGCCTGACGGGCGAGTTCCTGGTTGCTTACGCCATCCTGCGCATGATCGGGGAACACTTCCGCGAACCCGATGCCTCGCTGCTCTTCGGCGTAAGCCGAGGAACCTTCTATTCCGTTTTCCTGATCGTGGGCGGAATCGGTCTGATTCTTTGGTCGCGACGAGCCGCACCGACCGTCAAGACCTGAAGGGCTTGGGCGCCGCGACCAAACGCCTCGGAGCCACTCGAAGTTGAGCCGCCCGACGAGAACTCCGTCCCTTTCAAAATCAGAGTCCAAGGCGTTGCCTTGGGCTGCCCTGAGCCTAAGCTCGGTTGCCCTTTGAGGCTAAAGTCAGCCCGCGCCCATTGCGGGCAAAACGCTGTGCCCGCAAGCTCCTCCCGGTCGGCCCGCGACTAAACGACCGTGCCCGGAGGCAGAATCGCATTTTTCGCCACGACCAGTACCCCATCACGAATGATGACCAAGCCGTCGGCATAGAGTCCGTCTGCCTTTCCTTCCGAAGAAAGAACGCAGCCATCACCAATGCGCGTGTTCTTGTCGATGATCGCGCCACGAATCCGGCAGTTCTTCCCGACCCCAAGATTAGGCCGCCCCTGCGCGACGTTAGCGTCGAGCTGCTCTTCGGTTTCGTAATAATCCGAACCCATCACAATCGTGTCTTCGAGATTGCTGCCCTCGCCGATAAACGAGCGGGTTCCGAGCACGCAGTGATGCAGCGTCGAGTCAGTGAGGATGGAGCCATCGCCGATCACGACATGGTCAATCGCACACTTGTTCAGCTTCGAAGCCGGCAGATGGCGGTCCTGCGTGTAAATCGGGGCATTCTGCTCAAAGAAATTAAACGGCGGCAGTGGCTGCGCGAGCGCGAGATTCGCTTCGAAAAAGGCCCGGACTGTTCCGATGTCTTCCCAATAACCTTCGAAGATGTGCGCAAAGAGTTTCTTCTTCCCCAGTAGCCCGGGAATAACCTCTTTGCCGAAGTCCGTCATCGTGTTGTCGAGCGCCTCGGCGAGCACGTTGCGGTTGAAAACATAGATGCCCATCGAAGCCAGGCAGTGCTTCTCCGTCGACTTCGACTTCAGCGTCGCTTCCAAGGCCGGACTCAATGCCAGACCGGCAATCACTTTCGGATCCTTCGGCTTCTCGACGAAACGCGCGATCGAGAGATCATCGTTCACCTGCGTCAGGCCCAGTCCTTCCACTTTCGAAACCGGAAAAGGAATGGTCGCAAGCGTCACGTCCGCCCCGCGCTCGACGTGCTCGTTGATGATCTTCCGAAAATCCATTCGATACAGCTGATCTCCAGAGAGAATGAGCACCAGATCGTGAGGGAATGCGCGAAAATGCAGCAGATTCCGCCGCACCGCGTCCGCCGTTCCCTGATACCAATCGGATCCGCGTTCCGTCTGCTCCGCCGCGAGGATGTCCACAAAACCGCCGCCAAAGGGATCAAAATGATACGTGCTCTGCACGTGGCGATGCAACGAAGCCGTCTGAAACTGCGTCAGCAGAAACATCCGGTTGATGTCGCTGTTTAGGCAGTTACTGATGGGAATGTCGACTAGACGGTATTTGCCCGCCAGCGGCACCGCGGGTTTGCAGCGCTCCAGCGTAAGCGGATGCAAGCGGGTTCCACGTCCACCACCCATGATCACGGCGAGAACACGTTTCTGAGTCGTCATTGGAAATTTAAAAAGTAACGGGGGTTTGAAGAAAAAGACCGGGGCTCTAAATCCTTGCCCGACGTTCTCATGGGCGACAGGTTTCGCCAGTTTTTTCCGCCGTCGTATCCAAGAAATGACCCACGTTCTCGTCACCGGCGCCGCCGGCTTTATTGGCAGCCACACGGTGGATGAACTGCTCGCCGCCGGACATCGCGTCACGGCGGTGGACAATTTCCGAACCGGACGGCGGATAAATCTGGCGGCAGCCGCACGCCAACCCGGTTTCACGTTGGAGGAATTAGACCTGGCCGAGCCCGGGGCTCTGGACCGCGTGGTCGAGGCCGCACGGCCCGACGCGATCATTCACCTGGCGGCATTGGTCAGCGTCCAGGAGAGCGTCGCGAATCCGGCGCTCAACTATACGCTCAACGTGCAAGCGACACATTTCGTGGCAGAAGCGGCGCGCCTCCATCGCGTGCCGCGCGTCGTGTTTGCCTCGTCCGCCGCCGTCTATGGCAACGCGCCATCCGGGGCGGTGAGCGAGGACGCCCCCAAAGACCCGATCAGCCCTTACGGCGCGGCTAAACTCGCCAGCGAGGCACTGCTCCTCGGCCACGGAGCAACGTTTGAGTTTACCGTGCGTTGCCAGCGCTATTT
>CAYVDZ010000096.1:1756-11555 GCA_964450575.1 uncultured Opitutus sp. | reverse complement strand
GGCGAAAGCATTTCCACGGCCGCGTTATTCAGCTCCGGGCCGGCCGCGAAATCCCACTGCGCCTCGGGGCGCTGTTGAAAAAACTGGTCCACTTCGTCGGCCAGTTCGCGTGCCCGCCGACGCTCCTCCTCGCGCTGCATCGGAAGCCGTTCATCGGTCGACATTCCGGTGCGCGCGCCGGTCGAGCCCCCGATACTCTGGTTTTTGGACGTGGGAAAACGCCCGGCCATGTCGGTTTCCCGATCCGTATAGCTATTCCTCCCGGCGGGAAAATCCATGGCTTCCACCTGCACCAAGGCGGGGCTCAACTGGCCGGAGGGATTCCGCTCCTCGAAGATTCGCAAATGGTCGTGATCCAAAGTTACAATATAGCGTTCGCTCATAGTTAATCGAAGGAAAGGTTGACGTTAATATTGCCCCGCGTCGCTTTCGAATAGGGGCAGCTTTGGTGCGCGAGATTCATGAGATGCTTCGCATCGCTTCTATTAACGCCCGGAAACGCCGCCCTCAGATCGACATTGAGATTAAACTCACCCCGTCCGTCGTCATCGAGGTGAACGCGCGCGACGAGCGTGATCCCGTCCGTCGGGTGATGCGCCGTTTGCGCCTGGCTCTTCAGTGCCCCCAGAAAACAGGCCGCATAAGCACCCGCAAAGAGATGCTCCGGGGTGATGTCTCCTCGCTTTTCACCGGAGGAAAGCTCGACTCGAAACCCGCCTTCGGCGCCTTCGACGATTCCGTCCCTTCCGCCCTCGGCGATCATCTCAGCAATGTGCACAGTCTTCATGAAAAATAAATTAGGTGGAAACCCATGAGCAACGGAAGGGCAGCCCGGACACTGGGTGTTGTGCCCGTCCCCCCGCCAGTGTTGAGCGCCGCCCTCCGGCAGGGCGGTCGGCGTCAGTCAGCGCCCCTTGTTCTCCGAGGGGCATCAGTCCGAAGTTCGGACCAACGTTGTGAGCGTCTGTCCTCCTGCCGTTAATCATCCCGGGTCGCGTCACGTTTGATCTCACCGGTCTTTTGTTGGAATTTGCCGGCCGCCTTGTCGATTGAGCCCTCCGCCTTCTTTGCGGGATCACCCGTGGCTTTGCCGATCTGCTGCTTGGCCGCGCCCTTCATTTCCTTGGCCTTACCTTCGACTTGGTCTCGTGCTCCTGATTTCATGTTAGTCCTTTTGTTGAGGTTGCTGACACGGACCGAAGCCCCCGGACGGCGTTCCCGCATGGGGCGGTTTTGAAAAACAAAAATCGTGCCCTTTTGGCCGGGCCTAAGCGGCACTGCGCCTGGCAACCTAAGACTGGACAAAAGTCGCGTACACTCGCACAAGATGCGCGGAGGCAGGCGCCCCTTGCCTTGCTATGCTAATTCGCAGGCCCGCAGGCTGTGCACAGCAGGACTACCAACCTTTACCTACCCCGGTATGAAAGAATATCCGTCTTCAGACCTGAGAAGCTTCGCCGTCCTGGGCCATGCCTCGGCCGGAAAAACTCTGCTAACGGAAGCCATGCTCGCCTGCGCCGGTTCGATTGGGCGCATGGGCAGCATCACCGCCGGCACCACCGTATCCGACTATCACGCCAGCGAAAAGCAGCACCAGATTTCAATCCATTGCTCGCTGCTGCATACCGAGTGGATGGGGCGAAAGCTCAACATTTTGGATACACCGGGTTACAGCGATTTCATCAGCGAAGGTCTCGGCGCGCTGCGCGTCGGCGACCTTTCTGTTATCGTGATCAACGCCGCTCATGGCTTGGGAGTCGGCGCTGACGCCGCCTGGGATTATTCCACCCGTTTTGGCCTCCCCAAAATCCTCGTCGTGAACGGCCTTGACAAGGCCAACGTGAGCTTCGACGACATCGTCAACGACGCGCGCGCGCACTTCGGCCGGAACGTTTTTCCGATCACGCTCCCGCTCAATCCCGGTCCCGGATTCAGCCATGTGCTCGACGTCATGCGCAATGATGTTGTCACCTACAACCCGGGCGGAAACGGACGCTATACGGAACAGCCTCCGGGCGACCTGGCCGAGCGCGTCCAACAACTGCACCGGGAACTCATCGAGTATGTCGCAGAATCTGACGACTCGCTCATGGAGCGATTTTTCGAAAAAGGCATTCTGGCCGAGGAGGAGTTTCGCGCCGGGCTTCACCAAGCCATCCAACGCCAGGTCGTCGTGCCGCTGTTCGCCGTTTCCGCGGAAACGAATGTCGGCGTCGCGCGACTCATGGACTTCATCGCCAAATACGGTTCCTCCCCGCTCGATCGCGCCGAGGTTCCGGCCCGCGATGCCAACGGCGTCGCCGGCTCCGTGTCCCTCGCGCAAACGGAACCCGTGATATTCATCTTCAAAACGATGAACGAGCCGGGCGTGGGCGAGCTCTCCTTGTTCCGGGTCTATTCCGGCACCGTCCACAGCGGCGACGAGCTTCGCAATCCGACGCGTAATGTATCAGAGCGCCTTGGACAACTCTACGTGATCGAGGGCCACGAACGCACCCCCGTTTCCGCGCTTCATGCGGGCGACCTCGGCGCCGTCGTCAAGCTCCGCGCCACGCACACGGGAGACACGCTCTGCAGTCCGCGTTTCCAGGTCACGTTACCCAAAGTGGACTATCCCAAGCCGAACATTCACGGGGCGCTCCGGCTACGTTCCAAGGGCGATGAGGACAAATTGGCAGTGGGCCTCGCCACGCTCCAGCAGGAGGACCCCACGTTCCACTACCGCGTCGATGACGAGGTGCACCAAACCATCGTCTCTGGTCAGGGCGAGATTCATCTCCAGGTCATCGTGGAACGGTTGCAGCGGCGCTTCGGCGTCCAGGTAACCGTCGAGGAGCCGCGCACTCCTTACCGGGAAACGATTCGCGGTCGCGGTATGTCACGCTATCGCCACAAAAAACAAACTGGCGGTGCGGGACAATTTGCCGAGGTCTGGCTCCGGATCGAACCCGCTCCACGGGATACCGGGGTCACGTTTCGGCAGTCGCTGGTTGGCACCAATGTCGATCGCGTCTTCGTGCCCTCGGTGGAGAAAGGGGTTCTCACCGCCTGTCGCGAAGGCATCCTCGCGGGCTTTCGCGTCACCGACGTTGCCGCCGATTTCTACGATGGAAAAATGCACCCGGTCGACTCCAAGGACATCGCGTTTCAAGTGGCCGGCTATCACGCGTTCAAAGAGGCGTTTCAAGCCGCCGCCCCGTGCCTGCTCGAACCAATCCAACAGGTGACGGTGACGGTACCGGAGGAGTTCGTGGGCGCGGTCATGGGCGACCTGTCCGCCCGGCGTGGACATATCATCAGCGTCGAAGCAGAGGGGCATTTCCAAACGGTGCGGGCCCGGGTTCCACAGAAGGAACTCTATCATTATAGCACCGTTATTCGTTCGCTATCCAGTGGCCGCGGCCGCCACGTCGAGGAGTTTAGTCACTACGCCGAGGTGCCGCCCGAACATCAGCAAAGAATCATCGCGGATCGCTCCAAGCAGATTGAAGCGAACGGAAAATAAACGCGGGCACGAACGCGAAAGGCACCGTCGCGCCCGTGCCCTCGCAGCTTCCGTCCGGCGCTTTCCCGTTCACCTGCCCGCCGTGACGCCGGCAATATCCCCGCCGGAAGACGTATCCGTCTTCCTGTGACGCGCGCGAACGCGGTCGCCGGTCAGGGATGCGCGCCTGCCGCCGGGGGGGGCGCATCCCGCGCGTGCGTGGAGCCGAAGGAGCAAAGACGGCCCGCCTTAAATGAGTTCGACGGCGCCCGGGATCGGCACGCCCGGAAATAAGCCTGGTCCGGGCGCACATTCCTTCGGGAAGATGTCGAGTTTGGAACCATTGAGCAGCCAATTCCACGAGATCTCCCGTCCGGTGTAGGCTGACATCCGGCCGCCAATGGCGGTGAGCGTGCTCAGTGCGACCTGCTCGCCTTCGTTCAACGGCGAGTTACCGCGGATACTGGCAATGAGATCCGTGTGCTCCTGCACCATCGGATTCGGATTCGGGCCGGCGTATTCAAAGGGATTGGACCCGCGGATCCCGCCCTTGCAATCCGACGTGCCTTTCGTGCCGACCACCCGCTCGCCAATGCGCTCGGACGATTTCGGCGTGTGGCGGCACATGCTCGTGACGCGCGCGCCATTGGCATACTCCAGTTCCACCGCGAAATGATCCCAGATATTGCCCGGCAGGCTACCGCGATTTTGCCGGCCTCCCATGCCATAAAACTTCACGGGCGGGCCGCCGAATGCCCAATTCATCACATCGAGATTATGAATGTGCTGCTCCACAATCTGGTCACCACTCAACCAATCCCAGTGATACCAATTCCAGCATTGCCATTCGAAGTCGCTCACGCTCGCCAGCCAATCCTTTTTCTCGCGGAACCAGATGCCTTGGCCGTTCCAATAACATTGGCCACCGACGAGCTCACCAATGGCTCCATCGTTGATCCGCTTCATTGTCTCGAGATAACTCGGCTGATGGCGGCGCTGCGTGCCGGCGACAACCGCAAGCCGTTTTTCCTTCGCCTTCTTTGCCGTCGCAATCACGGCCCGGCAACCGACCGGATCGACGGCCACCGGCTTTTCCATAAACACATGTTTGCCCGCTGCGATTGCGGCCTCGAAATGCATGGGGCGGAATCCGGGCGGAGTGGCGAGAATCACCAGGTCGATATCCGCCGCGAGGACCTTCTGAAACGAATCGAAACCCCAGAAACCCTGCACGTTGGGCAGATTCAGTTTCTTCTTCGCCCCCATGACCTGACGTTCGAACAAGTCGGCAATCGCGACGATTTCGACGCCCGGGGATGAATCGAGGCAGTTCTGGGCCGCACCGGTGCCACGCCCGCCGCAACCCACCAACCCAACGCGGATTCGATCGGAGCCCGCCGTGGCCGCCATCACGCGGTTCGCCGCAAGGCCAGTCAGCATGGCGGCACCGGCGCCAGCCGCGGAGAATTTCACGAAATCACGACGCGAGAAGTCTGGAACGAGGGGTGTTTTCATTCTAAGGAGTTGAAAGAGAGGAGACTGCTGCCGCCGGCTTGTCACCCACCGCTGGGAGCGGCAAATGGCTTTTCCGGATTTTACTTCCTGACGTGCGCACCCTACCCCTGCCTGCGCTCCCGTGCCAATAAAAAAGCCCCGCAACCTTGCCGGCTGCGGGGCGCTCTTGGCGGAAGATTGCCGGCCGTTAGAAGTTGAACCCAACCCCGACGGACCACGTAAACTGTCCGTCGTCGAAGGTATCATCTACACTCCGGGCATTCCGAAAGAACCAGCCGTATTCAACCAAGGCATACACAAACGTGCGGGACTGAACATAGTACTTGGCCCCGGCTTCCAACCCGGCGGCAAAAGTGTCACGGACGTTATCTCCATAGACGCCGCCCGCATTTATTCCGACAAAGGGCCGCAGTGGCCCGCGGGCAGTCAGATGCTGGTCGAACGTTACCCGCGTAGAACCATTGAAGCGCGTTCCTCCGATACTTGGATTGGAGTAGTTGATGGATTGACGGATCGACCACAGTGATGTCGGTGTCGTATACCAGCCGTAGGAGAAGTTCACTCCGCCAAACGAATCATCGAATTCCTGATTGCTGGCTCCGGATCCCCCCAGAGTGATTTCGCGCTCCCCGGTTTGGCGCGTGGGATCGACCACCGTGGTTTGGGCAACCGCAAGGAGCGGCAGGGTGGCGATTATGATAGTCGCAGTTAAGGTGGTTATTTTCATAGGTGATGTTTGGTTCAGGTTTACCTGTCGCGAACACCTTTCCGGACCCCGCGAGCGAAGCAACCAAGGCCAGGCAATTTGGCACCCGTTTAGTGTATCCGGAATTTCCTTACTCAAACCTACCGGGGGGGAGGGCGAAAATGGAGCACTGCTGAGTCGACGCGGCGAACGCGGGCCTGTTTCCGATCTACATACCGAAAGGCGAAAATGGCTCCCTGGTTCATCGCAGAGTCGCGACCAGACCGGGATCCCGCGGCACGGTACGCTTGCGTCCCGGTTCCCCACTATACAGGTAGGTCCGGCCCCCGACGCGATAGCCTCGGGTTTCGTCCGCCGTTCTTGAGCGGTCCGCTATATATTGTGGCGACGCGTGCGGTATTTTTCTCCGGCCGGGCAATGACGTCCAGCCGCGCTGAACCGGAAATTTTCCCGGGCCAAATCGCGTCCCCAGCCCCACGGCTCCTCTTAAAGCGAGGTAACGCTGCGCCGTTCCGGAGGCGCCACAATCTGTTCCAGCTCACGATCGATGTCCATTTCGAGTGCCCGATCAGGATCGAGCGCCTGATTACCCGCCGGCAACTCATCGGCGGCAAAGGGATCGCGGACATCACTCTTCAGCTGCCGCTCCGCTTCCACCCAGTGATCAAGATCCATTCCTTCCGGTCGCCCTCGGTCGATCCAAAGGGCATGAGCCAATGCCGCGACCTGCTCTGGGGTTGGAGCTGATCTTGGCGGCGATGGGGCCTTCGCGCCGCTGCGAGAGGTCTTTTTGGATTTCATTCCTTTCACCGTATCACGCCGGGCACTATCCGCCATGGGGCGCTGTCCGGCCTGGAGCATCGGCCAAATCTGCACGCGACAGCCTACTCCGGGATGGTTTTGTTCGCCTCGCCGAAATCATCCGGCCCATGTCCTACCTCTCGGGCGCGCGTCCCGCGCCTTCACCGGTCCACCCCGCCCCGACGCGGCGCTGTTTCATTCCAGTATATCACCACGTTTTTTGTCGACCGACCCGCAGCAATGATTTCAGGCCGCCCGTCCCCATCCAGATCAGCCAGCTTCAGGTCTTCACACGCCATCTTGTTGTCATCGACCACCGCGTGCATCCGCCACGTCTCACCGGTGGAATCAGCGGGTGCATAGAGGCGAATTCCAACTTTCGAACCGGGAGGACCCCCGCGCCAGCCCGCGACGATCTGGTCGCCGCCGGTTCCGAGAACATCCCCCGTCACGAGACCGTGACCCTGGATGAGAGTATCATCTATAACGGACCGACGTGCGGTCCAGTCCGCCCCGCTGGAAAACCGCGTCACGGGCGCCCGGTAGACGACGAGTTCGTTGCCATGCATCGGCTCAATCGTCACCGCAAAAGGCGAGCCTCCGGCCAGCGCACCCGCCCTCACTTCACCCGCATTGATCGTGGTCACCCGGGTCGGGACCGCGCGGTTCATCGGCGCATCCACGGCATACAATCCTTCCTTGGCGGCCACCAGCAGCGTTTCCGCCGCCTGGGGAGTTCCGCCGGGCAGCACGTCGAAATTATGGGCCAAGTGAAGCGGCGGGAGCGATGACATCAGAGGCTCCGGCGTGCTGGCCGGGTGCCACGGCCACTCGTATCCGAGAAACTGTACGCCCTCCCCGGCCCCGTTGCGATTGCCGCGGCCATGGAGGGGAAGCACGGCGAGATGAAAGCGACGATCCCCGGAACGAAACCACAGCATCCGATGCGTCGTAGGCACATGCGGCAGGCGCCGCGCAGTCCAGCGCTGCGTGGGGTCCGCCGGCGGATCGAGCAGAAAGACTGCTCCACTGTTGACCGTGTCGGCGGGATTCCATTCCGCTCCGACGGCGACTTCCGCGCGTCCATCGCCGTCCAGATCGCGGGCCGCAATGGCGACGTTATCCCGAGCGGTGAGATTTTCCGCCATGATGAATTTCTGCCACGTGGGGTTGCGGTACCAGACGATCTGTTTCGCATCCGCCAACAGGATATCAGGCTTACCGTCGCCATCCACATCGGCCACCGCCAAACCATAGCCGATCTGAATCGCCGCATCAATAGTTTGCGGCCGCAGGTGCAGGTCCGGCAATCCGGCGGCCGCGGTCACCGGGCCCGGGGCAAAAACGGCGAGAGTAAGGATAAAAAAAAGGTAGAGGCGAAACATGGAACAAGGGGTAATGGCACGCAAGGTATACGACGAGGCGGAAAAATGTCGGGTATAAAATCGAGAGCGTTTCCAAAGCATGAAAGAAAATTCCGGAACGCGCCACCCCAACTATCAGCTTTGGGCCTATGCGGGACACCGGGTTGGGCTCGATGGTAATTAAATCCGACCAACCTTATAATAAGTTATGAAAGCCATCGAGTTGATGCTGCGCAGCCATCCGCGGGCCGAGGCCCAGCACGCGACCCACTACGCGGAAGCCCTAAAGACCCTTTCCACCTGCGCCGAAGTCTGCACGGCCTGCGCCGATGCTTGCGTCGGTGAGCCGGAGCAGGTCGATCGCCTGCGGCGTTGTATTACGTCTAATCTGACTTGCGCTGATATCTGCAATGCCACCTCGCGGGTCCTCATCCGCCAGACCGAGCCGCCCAACGATGTGATTCACGCCCAGCTGCATGCGTGCGTTCTCGCCTGTCAGACATGCGCGGACGAATGCGAAACCCACCGCGAAGATCACGATCATTGCCGCATTTGCGCGGAAACCTGCCGCTATTGCCAGGAACGATGCAACTTCCTTCTGGGTGAAATCAGCTCGTCGGGTACCGCCGAAGCGAGCACCGGTGAGGACAGCCCTCCCCTCGCCCGTTAAGCTCAACGGATCACGTTTGACCGGCGGCCGGCCAACATCGCGCAGCCACCCGGCGCACGGTTTCCGGCGCGGACATCGTGGCGAAACTCGTCATCAGGGCATTTGCATTAGCGCTTGGGAGTCGGCGCATCCCGACGCAGCCCTGCGGGCGTGAGCGCGAAAAATAATTCGCCGACCGCTTCCAATCATTTGCGGAAGCACCGGAACCACCGGGCCCACCCGGCGAGTGCGCAAACCCGTGGGTTCAAACGCGCCTGCGTATACTCAATGCGCACGGGCAGGTTTCACGCGTGATAGAGTGGAAATTTTCGCTCCCGGCCGATTGCAAATTGATGGTTGTAGGGAAACGTCCGGTGTGTCGCTTAGGACTTATGCCGATGTTTTCTCTCCGCTGGATTTACGCCCTCGCCGCGCTCTTTCTGATCAGTCTCGGCGCTGATATCCACCTCTCCCGTTCCGCGGCGCGGAGCGGTGGCGGCGCGGGTGAAAGGATTGAAGTGGCGGACTTCCTCGTGGCCGCCGAAGCAGGTACTCTCAGCGGGGGGCGAGTGGCATTCCGCACGAATTCCACCGGCCTTGCGGATTTGACGGCGACGCGGACCGGGACCGACGCCGCTTCAACCACCGTCACGACCACCGCACGCTTGGGAGAAGCCGACCTCGCCCTCCTCCGGCAAGCCCGCTTTATCGAAGACGATGCCGCCGCGCTGGCCAAAGCCAATCCGGTTGGCGCGCGCGAGCAACTCGCCGCAATCGCTCATATCACGATGCCGATCACCGGCATCCTGCTGATTATCGGATGCATCATCGTGATCGCTCAACGCCACTCCGGTCGCCTCGCCGGTTTCTCATCGAAGGCCATGCGGCCCGCGACCTCGGTCGTGAAATTCGAAAGCGTTGCCGGCTGCGATGAAGCGAAGGACGAGGTGCACGAGGTGGTCGAGTTCCTCAGGGATCCAACGCGCTTCCACAAAACCGGCGGCCGCATGCCTAAAGGCGTTCTTCTCGTCGGTCCTCCCGGCACCGGCAAGACCATGCTCGCCAAAGCCGTCGCCGGCGAAGCCAAGGCCCACTTCTACAATCTGAGCGGTTCCGATTTTGTCGAACTCTACGTGGGCGTCGGCGCCTCGCGGGTTCGTTCGCTTTTCAGGAAGGCCCGCGAGACGGCGCCAAGTATCATCTTCATCGACGAAATTGACGCGATCGGCCGCGCCCGCTCGTCCGGCGAGGGCGGCGGTGGCGCGCAACAGGAACACGAC
>CAYVDZ010000096.1:0-1746 GCA_964450575.1 uncultured Opitutus sp. | reverse complement strand
CGGTAGCCCTGCCTGACCTTCGGGGTCGGGTCGCGATTTTGCTGGTTCACGCCAATGCGGTGAAACTCGACTCCGGCGTAAGCCTCGAAGCGGTGGCCAAGGCGACCCCTGGCTATTCCGGAGCCGATCTCGCGAACTTACTCAACGAAGGTGCGATTCACGCCGCGCGCCATCGCCGGGCCACCATCACGATGGCCGACCTCGACGAAGCCCGGGACAAGATCAACTGGGGACGGGAGACCCGCCGCGTGATGACCGATCGCGACAAGCAGGTCATTGCGTATCACGAAGCTGGACACGCGCTGATGCAGGTCCTTTCCGGCGAGGACGAACTAAAGCTGCAAAAGGTCACGATTATCCCGCGGGGGCGATCCCTCGGCAGTACGCATTTCACCCCCGAGCGTGACCTATTGAATTATTCGCGCGAACTCCTGATCGCACGGCTCCAATGCCTCATGGCCGGCCGCGTGGCGGAGGAACTCGCGATCGGCACGATTACGAGCGGCGCCTCGGGTGACATTCAAGAGGCGACGCGAACTGCGCGCCAGATGGTGTTTGAGTTCGGCATGTCCCCCATGGGCTTCATGGCACTCGCGCGCTCCGATGGTGACCAGGCACTCGCAAGCCAACAGACATTTCACGAGGCCGAGCACCATGTGCGCTCGCTGCTCGAGCAGAACTACGCGGCCACGACGCGCGCGCTCGAAGGAAATCGCGCCGCGCTCGATGCCATCGCTTCCGAACTCATCGCTCGCGAAACCCTGTCAGGCGACGAGGTCCGCCGGATTGTGGCCGGGTTGCGACAAGCAGCGTGATCCGCAGTTCGCTTGCGCGCAACGGGTGACGCAGCCTTGAGTTACCCTCTCGATTGAGACCGCCCATCCCGGATGGATTCGTGCGGGAAGCGGGATCGTGAGGACTCATTATACAAACGTCCCTCACCCTCGGAGCGGCCGCAGGGAGAGGAACCTTGGGCGAGGAGCCCCGCTCAACGCTGCGCCGCGTTCGCATCGCTCACGCAACAATCGCGCAACGAATCCAGGATTCGCGTCAGGGCGTCGAGCCCCTGTGGTTTCTCGATAAACGCGCACGCCCCGGCCTCGAGGGCGTCCTGGCGGTCGTTGGGAATGTTGGATGACGTGATAATCGCGATCGGAATTCGCCGGGTGTTGGGATCACGCTTCAATTCGCGAATCAACTCGAGTCCATCCATCCGCGGCATGCTGAGATCGCTGACAATCAAATCGGGATAATCCGCGCGATCGCGTTTCCTCAGCAGATTCAAAGCCGATTCCCCGTCCTCTGCCACGTCAATTCTCCCGAAGTTCCCGCAACGCCCTGCGGCCGCCTCCATCAGGTACCGGATTTCAGGATCATCATCGGCAATCAGAAGAGTTAATTTGCCGCGCTCGGACATGGGTTAGCCTAGCGCTCCGACGCGGATTCGCCAATCCCAAGATACCCGAATTAAAGGATGGGAAATGTCCACGTCCCGAGGCCGGTTATATTCGTAATGGCGGATCCCAGTTCGACGGAGGCCACGTGAGTAAGCCGCAGTCCCGCCAAGCGCATGGTCGTTCGCACCCTGAGCATTCCGCACGGATTTCGCTTCGCGTCGCCTCCCGTTCACCCGGGCGTAACACCGTGAATCCGAGCAGCTCAAACCGGCCGAGCCGGCAGCGCCGCCCCGGCCCTAGCCCGGATATTTCACCCTCTGATTTGTCATCGCGAGCCCGAGGAACGAGG
>CAYVDZ010000095.1:0-11558 GCA_964450575.1 uncultured Opitutus sp. | reverse complement strand
CGCGGTTACCCCATCGCCGCCGACGTTCGCATGCTGCACGTTTCCTTCCATTCGAACCGTCCCGGCCACCGGTGCCACCCAACGTCGAATGGCCGCCTGCGCGGAGTCCCGCCCCGGATGGCCGCCCGTCGCCGTCAGATGCAGGTGCCCGAGTTGCGGATCGGGAAAGATCTCCGACGGCCCCACCCGTCCGCCCCGCCGACTCTCCAGTGCCGCAAAATCACGCACGCGATCCGACTGCGCGTCGAACGTACCCCAACCGGCCACCCAGCCACCCGGAATCGGCGCCGACGACGCATCGTCCAAGCTTGGACGACCCGCAGTGATAAAGGCAGTCGCCAGCTTGATCTCGTTCGCCTCGGGCTCGCGTTGAAAGACAACGCGGTAGAGCGCCGCAATCTTCGCCCGGTCTGCACCCGACTCCCGAATTTCAACCCGTTGCACCAGCCCCCGCGCCTGCTCCTGCACAAACGGGCTGTTCATCATGAATAGTCCCTGCTGCGGCACGGTCGTCGCAAAACGCTGCGCCGTGCTCGTATCCGGATTCGGGTAATCAAAGGTGCGAAACATTCCCGGAAGGTTCTGCCGGTCAATATAACCATAAACCGTCCGCCGGGTCGTAAACGGCTCCTCCGCCAAATCATCCGGCAACCCACCGGGTTTCAAATCCAGCGTGCCCGCGACGGCTAACACGGTGTCGCGCAAAGCCTCGAACTCGAGCCGGCGACGATTAAACCGGTGCACGAGCTGATTATCCGGATCCACCGCCGCCGCGGCCGTCTGCGTGTCACTGGATTGCTGATACACTGCCGAGCGCACGATCCAGCGGTGCAGCTGTTTCACCGACCAGCCGGATTCGACGAACGAGGCCGCCAGCCAGTCCAACAGTTCACCGTGGACCGGGGCTTCGGTCCGCACCCCAAAATCGCTCGGCGTCCGCACCAGCCCTTCGCCGAAATGCCAGCCCCACACGCGATTCACCAGAACGCGTGCCGTGAGGGGATTGTCTGCCTGCACCACCGCCCGCGCCAGTTCGAGCCGGCCGCTGCCCTCCGTATACTCCGGACGCGACTCGCCGCTGAGCACCTCAAGAAATCGCCGCGGTGCTTCGGGTCCGCGATTCGCAGGATTACCGCGGAGGAACACCTTCGAGTTTATCGGAGTGGCCTTGTCGACCAGCGCCATCGCTCGCAACGGCGCGCCCGACTCGGTCCAGTTCAACGCTTCGATTTCACGTTTCAAACCCGACGTCTTGTCATTGATCTGTCGGCGAATCATGTCAGCCGCGATCGTCGGCAATAGGTAGGCGGGCGAATGCTCCGCATAAACCAGTTGTCGCACCGCCTCGCGTTCCGCATCGGGCAGCACCTCCGGCTTGGGCTCACTCGCGTTCTGCGCCGCCGCGATCGCGGCCACCCAGGTTTCCTCGACCGCTTTGACGACTCGATTATAGATCCCCGCCACGTCCTTCAGCGAACCAGGCGGTGGCGCCTCATCGGCAACGAACGCCGCCACCACGGCCGCGTTCACCGGCCGCGCCGGGTCACTGCCCATGCTCCATTGTGCAATGAGTTCCCGAGCGTTCTGCGCGAACCCGTCCTCCGGCAACGCCGCCAGGGCGAACCACGGCGCGAGCACCGGGTCATGGGTGAGCGCGCGCTCTTTTAAATAAACCTGCCAACGCTTGAGCACGTCCGCGTTCACTTTCCGTGCGCCCGCGAAGACTTCAAACTTCTCCGTCACCGGCAGCTTCGCCGCATCGCGCGCCGCCAGCAGGTAGTCGCCGGTCTTAACGCGGATCTCCGACAGAAACTTACCCACTTCCTCCGCCGCCCGCGCCTCGACTCTCGACTGGATCTCCGCCGTCTTGTCCAAGAATGCCTGATACTCGGGCGTCTCGACCAGTGGACCGAGCAAGGGCCTTTCCGCCGGCTCCTCCGACGAGGCAAAAATCCCGTGCAGCGAATAATAATCCCGCGTGGGAATGGGATCGAATTTGTGATCGTGACAACGCGCGCACGACACCGTCAGTCCGAGCAGACCACGCGTGACCACGTCGATGCGGTCGTCGATGATGTCGTTCTGGTTGTTGAGAAAGCGTCGCCCCAGCGTGAGGAAGCCGAGGCCGGCGAGCGCCGACTTATCCTCGCCCAACGGCAACTGATCCGCTGCCAGCTGTTCGACAATGAACTGGTCAAACGGTTTGTCCGTATTGAACGCGCGAATGACATAGTCGCGATACGTGTGAGAAAATGCGAAACGCCGCTCCACGTTGCCCGCGAGGTATCCTTTCGTGTCGGCATAGCGCGCGACATCCAACCAGAAGCGGCCCCAGCGCTCGCCGTACTGCGGCGAAGCCAGCAGACGTTCCACCACGCGGTCGTACGCCGCCGGCGACGAATCCGCCATGAACTCCACCATCTCCGCCGGAGTCGGCGGCAAACCCGTCAAATCAAAGGTCACGCGCCGCAAGAGCGTTCGCGGATCGGCAGCCGGCGAGGGCGTCAGCTGCTTCGCCTCGAGCGCCGCGATGATGAACGCGTCAACCGGAGTTGCCACGCGAGCGGCCTTCGCCACCGCCGGAACCGCCGGCTTGCGCATCGGCTGAAATGCCCAGTGCTCGCGCGCCGCAGCCATGTCCATCGGATGCGGTTTGCCACCGGTGCGCGGATCGGGCGCACCCATTTTTATCCACGCCTCGAGCGCCGCGATCTGGTCGTCCGACAACTTCCCGCCCTCGTCGAGCGGCGGCATCTGCAGATCCGGGTCTTTATAGTGGACGGCCTCGATCAATAGACTTTTGCCGGGATCGCCGGGCACGATCACCGCGCCCGACGCACCGCCTTTGCGCAGACTATCCCGCGTGTCGAGCAACAGGTCGCCCTTCGATTTTCCACCCTCTACACTATGACACTTATAACACGACTCGACGAGGATCGGCCGGATCTTCGCTTCAAAAAACTCCACGTGTTCCGGCGGCAACTCCGCCGCGCGACTGCTTGCGAACAAGGCGGTCATCACCGCGAGCACCCGCAGCGCGGCCGGACCTCCCGACCCACGCCGGGTGCGTGCCGTCGTCCCGCTCGTCCCACGTTCAAACCATCTTGGCGCTAATATCATGGGAGCAGCGTGGACGAAGTCGTTTTCGTTCAGCCTACGCGATCAAGTCGCGCACGACGTTCCCGTGCACATCGGTCAGCCGGAAATCGCGCCCCGCGTGCCGGTACGTGAGCTTCTCGTGATCGAACCCGAGCAACGCGAGGATGGTCGCATGCAGGTCGTGCACATGCACCGGTTTCTCGACGGCCTTGAAACCGAACTCATCCGTCGCGCCGTAAACCGTGCCGCCTTTCACGCCGCCGCCGGCGAGCCACATCGTGAAGCCATAGTGATTGTGATCACGGCCGTTCACCTTGCCGGCATTCGCTCCCGCGGTTGGCAATTCCACCACCGGCGTGCGCCCAAACTCGCCGCCCCAGATCACAAGCGTATCTTCCAACATCCCCCGTTGTTTTAAATCTTTCAGCAGCGCGCCGATCGCCTGATCGGATTCGCGGGCGAGTTTGCGGTGATTGATTTCGATATCATCATGACTGTCCCACGGCTGGCCATTGCCATGCCAGACTTGCACAAAGCGGACGCCGCGTTCGAGCAGCCGGCGCGCGGTCAGCAACTGGCGCCCTTGCACGGTGTCACCATAGAGTTCCCGCATGGGCGCGGGTTCGCTCGCGATCGCAAACGCATCCGTCGCCTCCATCTGCATGCGATACGCGAGCTCGAACGACTGGATTCGCGCCTCGAGTTGCGCTTCGTTCTGCCGCTTTGCGGCGTGTTGTGCATTCAGGGCGTGCAGCAAATCGAGTTGGGCCCGCTGGTCGGAACGCGCGGTCGCAAAATTCTGGATATGCTCAATCAGCTGATCGATGTCCGTGTGCGCCGAATTGATATAGTTCCCTTGATAAATCCCGGGCAGAAAGCCGCTCTGCCAGTTTTGCGACTCCTGAATCGGATAACCGTTTGGACACATCGCAATATATCCCGGCAGGTTCTGGTTTTCGGAACCAAGTCCGTACGTCACCCACGACCCCAGACTCGGCCGTGGCAGCCGGGCATCGCCACAATTCATCAACATCAACGACGGCTCGTGATTCGGCACGTCTGCGGTCATCGAACGGATCACCGCGATCTCATCGATCGACGCGGCGACGTGAGGGAAAAGTTCACTCACTTCGATGCCACTCCTGCCGTAGCGCTGAAACGCAAACGGTGAGGCAAACGCCGCCCCGGTCTTGCGCTCGGTTTTCAGGTCGAGCGGGATCGGTTTGCCGTGCCACTTCGTCAACGCGGGCTTCGGGTCGAACGTGTCGACTTGCGACGGCCCGCCATTCGCAAAGATGTGAATGACCCGCTTCGCCTTCGCCGGAAAATGCGGCGGGCGTGGCGCGAGCGGGTTATCCAGGTTCACCGCGCTGGACGGGCCGGCGAATGCGTCTGGTCCGAGAATACCCGCCAGACCCAGCGCGCCAAATCCGATGCCACAGCGATTGAGAAAATCGCGCCGCGTCAGGAAATGGTCCTCGAGGCGTTTCGGGTGGTGGGACATTGCAGAATGGCGCGCAGGCGAGCGGGAGGTGGGGGCGAAGGCGAAAACGGGATCTGGTTTATACACCAAAGCCGCCGCGGTATTCTTTCGTTATATACTGATTCGCCGCCGGCAGATTCGTGATCTTCATCGCCGCGGCATCCCATTCAATTTTTCGCTGCGCGCGCACGGCCACATTACTCAAGAGCACCATTTCGGTGAGGCGCGAGGAATAATCAAAGTTGGCGCCCGCGGCGACGCCGCCTTTGCACGCAGTGACCCACTCCTGGAAGTGATTGCCGCCGGGCACGCGCGGGATCGTCTTCGGCGGCAACGAGGGGCCGAACTCCTTCATCTTCGTCTCCGGCACGATGCGGATGGTGAAGTAGTTCGCGTCGGCAAGCACCGCCGCTTTCGTGCCGACCACCAGCGTACTGTTATCCGGCATCTGGCGCCCTTCCTCAAACCAAGGCGCCAACGCCGGCCGCATGCCGCCATCGTACCACACCCACTTCACCGGACCTCTCACGCCGCGGGCCGGAAACTGATAGGTCACGACCGATGCGGTCGGTGCGCTGACATCCGTGTGCTTCGCACTCACGGCCTCGACGCTCGTCGGCGCATCGAGGTCGAGCGCGTAGAAGCCGCCGTCCATTTGATGACAGCCCATGTCACCGAGCGCGCCGGTGCCGAAATCCCAATAGCCACGCCAGTTGAACGGACAATAGGCCGGATCATACGGACGCGGCTGCGCCACGCCGAGCCAGAGTTCCCAGTCGAGTGTACTTGGAATTACAGGACGGAGCTTGGTGTGGTCGGGCGGGTTCACGCCTTGCGGCCAGATCGGCCGATTCGTCCAGCTGTGAATCTCCTTCACCTCACCCAAAATACCCGCGTCGACCCACTCTTTCAACAAACGCGTGCCCTCGGCCGCATGGCCTTGGTTGCCCATCTGCGTCGCGAGTTTCTTCTCCTTCGCCAGCTTCGCCATCACCCGCGCCTCGTGGATCGTGTGCGACATGGGTTTCTCGACGAAGACATGTTTGCCGAGCCGCATCGCCGCCATCGCGATTGGAAAATGCATGTGGTCCGGCGTGGATACGGTCACCGCATCGATTTTGCTGCCGAGTTGGTCGAGCAATTTCCGGTAATCCCGAAACTGCGGCACCTGCGGATATTCTTTATACGTTTTGGCGGCGCGAGCGTCGTCCACATCGCAGAACGCGACCATGTTTTCGTCTTTCACCGCCGCGACGGCGGCCTGGCCCCGACCTCCAACGCCGATGCAGGCGACGTTCAGTTTACTATTGGGCGAGACGCCACCCTGACTCCGCATCACATGGGGAAAGCCGACTACTCCGGCCGCGGATGCCAGCGACGCGTTTTTGAGGAAGGATCGGCGGGAAAGAGCCGCGTCAGTGGGCGAGGAGGAGACCGTCTTCATGATTTAAAGCTGAGGGTAAGCCGGCGACAAACGGTGTCGTGCGACCAGTGGGAGCAAGACGAGCATGGGGTGAAATCGATCGTGGAAAAGCACGGAATCGCAGGAATTGCGCGCCCTTCAAAAGTAAGAAGAGAAGCGTTTTTTTCATGACCGGGGCAATCCCGGCGTTTCTGAAAGGGGGAAAACGAACGGTAAAAAGAACGCCGGTAGCGGCGGCTCCGCAACCGTCGGATTTGAATCCGAACGGTTACTTACCTGCGGGCGTCAACGTCCGGCGCCCGGCTTGAACTCCATGCCTTCGATTGCACCGAGCAATTGTTGATACGGCTCGTCGCGAAACCCATCCGCCATGATTTGCACCTCCACGAGCACATCGGGCGCGAGTTTGATTTTGCCCATGCTCATCACCTTGTAGTTTCCCTTCTGCGGGGGCTGTCCCCGCAGGTTACGATCGGTGAAGCTGCAATAATAGCCCATCATGCCCGCCGGGAGGTGAAACTCGCGGGCGACCGCCCGGCCTTCCACCGACTCTTCCGCGAGCCCGTACGCATCGGCCTCGACGCGAAGTTTCAGTCGGGACTTTGTGTCCAAGCGATCGATCTCAGGAAATGAGATCGCGATCGTCGCCGAGGCGTTCACGGACTCCCGACTGGGAGAAATTGTAAGCGTGGTGTTACCGCCAATCGTGGAGGTATCCGCTTTCCACTCACCCAACAGATAGAGCGTGATCTGCCCCCGGGACCCGAGGTCGATCGTCTCAACCTGACCGAAGGCGCAGGAGACCGACAGCAACAAGAAAGCAACGAGAGTCTTCATGGGAAAAAACGAACAAATGACGTTCAATCCGGGCCGGGCGCAAACCGGTTGTAACGAGAATTGGGGGCCGCCCCCTGGCTCGGCGAACCGGCCGGTTCGCAAATTCGAAAGAACGAGTGGACCTCTCGATTAGTTCCGTCCGGTTCTGCATCAACCATCCGAAGCCCGACAGGAGGCTCACCTGTTTGCTGCCCCGTAAAGTCCGCGGCGCATAGGAATGCGCGGAACGTGCCAATCCACAGTGTAATTGCCTTTGACGGTGCCCGGCAGGCATCTTAGTTCGCAGCCTCCTTCTTCTGACCCACTTTCATGACCATGCCCGCGGCACCTACCATCATCTACACTCAAACGGACGAAGCTCCTGCTCTCGCCACCTATTCGCTCCTGCCGATCATCCAGGCATTTACCAAGCACTCGGGCATCGCCGTGGAAACCCGGGATGTCTCTCTCGCCGGGCGCATTCTCGCCGCGTTTCCCGAGGTTCTAACCCCTGACCAACAGGTTCCGGATCACCTTGCCGAACTCGGCGCGCTCACACTCACTCGAGAAGCGAACATCATCAAGCTGCCGAACATCAGCGCCTCGGTTCCGCAGTTAAAGGAGGCCGTCATCGAGCTCCAAAAGAAGGGTTACCCGCTGCCCGATTATCCAGAGGCCCCCAAGACGGACGCCGAGAAAGAGATCAAGGCCCGCTTCGCCAAAGTCATGGGCAGCGCCGTCAATCCGGTCCTCCGCGAGGGAAACTCCGATCGCCGTGCGCCTAAGGCGGTCAAGGAATACGCCCGCAAGCACCCGCATTCCATGGGCGCCTGGTCGGCTGACTCGAAGACCCGCGTCAGCTCGATGACGCAGGATGATTTCTTCGCCAATGAGAAATCGGTCACCGTTCCCGCGGCCACCACGGTCCGCATCGAATTCGTCGGCGCGGACGGCTCCATCAAGGTATTCAAGGAAAAGACTCCGCTGAAAGCCGGCGAAATCCTCGACGCCACGGTCATGCGGAAGCAGGCCCTCGTCACTTTCCTCGAACAGCAGATCGCCAAAGCCAAGGCGGACGGTGTCCTTTTTTCCGTTCACTTGAAGGCCACGATGATGAAGGTCTCCGACCCGATCATCTTCGGCCACGTCGTTCGCGTGTTCTTCCAAGACCTGCTCGCGAAGCACGGTGCCACGTTCACCGAACTCGGCGTGGATTTGAACAACGGTTTCGGCGATCTCGTCGCCCGCATTCAAAAACTCCCCGCGGATAAAAAGGCGGAAATCGAAGCGGACATCCAGGCCACGTATGCCGCGCGCCCGAAGGTCGCGATGGTGAACTCCGACAAGGGCATCACCAATCTCCACGTTCCCAGCGATGTCATCGTCGATGCCTCGATGCCCGCGATGATTCGCAGCTCGGGCAAAATGTGGGACACCAAGGGCAAGTTGCAGGACACGCTCGCGGTGATCCCCGATCGTAGCTACGCCGGCATTTACCAGGCCACCATCGATTTCTGCAAACAGCATGGCGCGTTCGATCCCCGCACCATGGGCTCGGTGCCGAATGTCGGTCTCATGGCGCAAGCCGCCGAGGAGTATGGTTCGCACAACAAGACGTTCCAGATCGCCGGCACCGGCACCGTCCGCGCCGTCGACGACGCCGGCAAGGTCCTGCTCGAGCACAGCGTCAACGAAGGCGACATCTGGCGCGCGTGCCAGACCAAGGACGCCGCCATTCAGGATTGGGTGAAACTCGCCGTCAAACGCGCCCGGGCCACGAACACGCCCGCGGTTTTCTGGCTGGATGCCCAGCGCGCGCACGACGGCCAGATCATTGCCAAGGTGAAAACGTATCTGGCGCAGCATGACACCACGGGACTCGAACTCCCAATCATGGCTCCGGCCGACGCCTGTCGCTTCAGCCTCGAACGCCTCAAGGCCGGCCAGGACACGATCTCCGTTACCGGCAATGTGCTCCGCGATTATCTCACCGACCTGTTTCCCATCCTCGAACTCGGAACGAGCGCGAAGATGCTCTCCGTGGTTCCGTTGATGAACGGCGGCGGGCTTTTTGAAACCGGCGCCGGCGGATCGGCCCCGAAGCATGTCGAACAGTTCCTCCAGGAGAACTACCTGCGTTGGGATTCGCTCGGCGAATTTCTGGCCCTCGCGGTTTCATTCGAACACCTGAGCGAAACCTTCAAGCTGCCCAAGGCGAAAGTCCTGGCCGACACCCTTGATGCCGCGACGGGGAAGTTCCTCGATGAAGACAAATCGCCTTCACGCAAATTGGGCGGCATCGACAATCGTGGCAGCCATTTCTATCTCGCGCTCTATTGGGCTCAGGCGCTCGCCGCCCAGGATCAGGATGCCGACCTGAAGCGGATCTTCACGCCGGTGGCGGAGAAGCTCACGGCCAGCGAGGAGCAGATCGTCGGCGAACTCATCGGCGTGCAAGGGAAGCCGGTGGACGTCGGCGGTTATTACCAACCCGAGGATGCCAAGGCTTCCGCCGCCCTTCGACCCAGCGCGACGTTTAACCAGATTCTGGATACGCTGTAAGGTGGCGTTAGCGTGTTGTCCTCACACGCCGGGGCCGGAAAGACACGCCCGGCCCTCCCCCAGCCGGCGTAACAACAAGCCGCGCACCGCCGCAGACCTGGTCGCAGAGATCCGTTTCCCACTTTCCCACTTCTGCGCGTCCGCCTTTCTTCTTTCTTCTTTCTCTCCGTTTCTTCTTTTCCAACTCCGCTTTTCCGTTGGCCCCCGCCCGCCATTTTCTGCTCCTGCCGCTGATTTATCTGGGCTTCATCAGCCTGGGTTTGCCGGATGGCACGTTCGGCGTCGCGTGGCCGCAGATCCATGCCGAACTGAATCTCCCAATCGGCCTGGGCGGTACGATCGTTATGGTCGGCACCCTGCTCGCCGGCCTCTCGGGATTCGCCAGCGGCCGGATCATCGCCCGCTTCCACACGGGCCCGGTCGTCCTCGCGAGCTGCGTGCTGACCGGAGCCGCACTGTTGGTCATCGCCCATGCCCAGAGTTTCACGTGGCTGCTCATCGCAGCGGCTCCGCTGGGTTTTGGGGCGGGTGCCGTTGACGCCGGCCTGAATGGTTTCGTCGCCCGCCATTACAGCGGACGACATATGAACTGGCTCCACGCATCGTGGGGCATCGGCGCAACCTCGGGGCCGCTCATCCTCGCTCACACCCTTGTCTCCGGATCCGGTTGGCGGGGTGGTTATCTCGCGATCGGCTTAGCCCAGCTTTCCCTCGCCGTCTTGTTTCTTGCCACGTTGCGTCTCTGGACCGCCGAGCCCGAACGGGCGACCGTCGCAGCCGTCACCACTCCGGCCCCGCGCATCCCAACTACACCGGCCAACTCCCCTGCCGGCTGGCTTTCAGCGTTGATGTTTCTCGTCTACGCCGCAACCGAGATCTCGGCCGGTGTCTGGGCCGGCTCAATCCTAGTGGTGGCCCGAAACGTCCCGAAGGAAACGGCCGGACTGTGTATCGCCGCCTTCTTTGGTGCGATTACGGTGGGCCGCGTCGCCGTCGGGTTTGTCGCAGAGCGTTACTCCAACCGCACGCTCATCACCACGGGGATCTTCCTCGGTCTCGCAGGCGCGCTCCTCTTTGCGCTCGCCCCCTCGACCGTGGTGGCGGCCCTGGCACTCGTGCTCCTAGGGGCCGGTTTCTCCCCGATCTACCCGAGTCTGATGCACGAAGCCCCCCGACGTTTCGCCCCCGAAGCCGTGGCCATCGTGATCGGTCGCCAGACCGGTGCCGCCTACATCGGGGCGGCCACCTTCCCTCCTGCCGTCGGCTTACTGGCCCAATACTCCCTCGAAAGCATCGCCTGGTTCGTGGTCGCCGGCACCCTCGCCATGCTCGCCGTCAATCACCGGCTCAACCGGCTCACCTAATCCCATTTTCAGGAAATGATCCAGGCATTCCTGCCTGTTCCGATGCTCGAAGTGACACAGACATTCCTGTCTGTTCCGACATCCTGAGACAACAGACAGGAATGTCTGTATCACATCCAGGCATTCCTGCCTGTAGCTCCGAACTGCGAATACCACCGTATCCACTCCGCGGATCCGTCCCCCAATAACGGGCTCCGGCTCCGCTCGTGCTACAACGTGAGCTGTCCCGTCCACGGTTCCTCCGGTCCGGCCTCCCCTTGCCGGATCGTTCCGCTCATCCGCCCACCCGTCACCTCGGCCGTCGCGTGACGGATGTTGGCAGCCTCGCCAAGGGTGAAGCTTACGGTGGTGCCGCGCAACCGGAGATCGCGCAGCGGCATCGTCCGATCGTCGACCTTCACCGTTCCGCTCAGTTCTTGAAAGGTCTGCAGCAAATACAGCGTGCCTGGCTTTTCGCCGGGCAACGCGAGCGTCCACTTGCCCTGGACCTTCGCTGGCACAACCCAGAAATACATCGACTGGCCGGTGGATGGATCTTCTTCCTGCTGATCAGGACGCCAATCGTCCATGTCGAAAGAGTTCGAAACGATCCGGGTGCCAGGTCGGAGTTCGTTGAGGATCCGCGGACGCAGCCGCAAATTAAGCGCGGGAAGCAGGTAGAGCGCGACGACATCGGCATCGCTAAAGTCCATTTCGAACAGGTCGGCGTACTTGATCTGCACGCGATCACCGACCTTCGCGTCCCGCACGTTCTGCCGGCTTTCCCGAATACGCTCGGGATCAATATCAACCCCAATGCCACGGGCGCCGA
>CAYVDZ010000094.1:8820-11570 GCA_964450575.1 uncultured Opitutus sp. | reverse complement strand
CCCGAACACCACGAGCAACAGAAACGCCAGCAACGTGACGCGCGGATCCTCGACCAGCAGCGATGACCGTTGCGCGATCTCCGCGAAATTCAGGGTGCCAAAGATTCCATAGGCGAGTCCGGCGCCAGCCAGAAAGAGCGTGCTGCCGACCAGGTTCAAAGCGAGGTACGGAAACGCCTGCTTCACATCCCAGTCGTCGGCCTCGAGCGTCAACAACGCATACGACGAGATCAACATGACCTCGAAGGCGACAAAAAGATTGAAGAGATCGCCGGTGCAGAACGAAAGATTGATGCCGACGACGAGAAACTGCACGAGCGGCAGGCGCAGCGGGTGCTCCTCCGAATGAGGGAGCTCGGCAAAGCCAAACAGCAGAGTCGCCAAGGTGGTGATGACCCCGAGGCTGAGCATGATCGCCGCAAGCAAATCGATCACGAGGACAATTCCAAACGGCGCGCTCCATCCGCCCAGGCCGAGCACCAGCGCGCCTTTGCTATAAGTGAAGGCAACCAATCCTAGCGCGACCGCAACCTGCGCCACCGCCGACAACCCAACGAGCCAGCGGCGCAACGGCGAAGGGCGCCCCAGGAGCAGGACGAGCAAGGCCGTCACCATCGGAACCAGAATCGGGAGGATGGCCACATTCGCGTTCATGACTCGGCCTCCTCCCGCGGACCCGACGCGCCCGTCTCTGCAAAGAGTTGTTCCGCGTGCGTGGTTCTTTGGTCCAGGAAAATCCGATACAGCAGGATCACGAGATAACAGGTGATGCCGAAACCGATCACGATGGCGGTAAGAACCAGCGCCTGCGGCAGAGGATCGACCGGAGGCGCGCCGCCCGGCAGCACCACGGGAGCGCCTTTGCCATTGGGGCGCGCGGACATGGCAAGCACCAGCACGTTGGCCGCGTTGGACAATAATATGAACCCAAAGAGGATCCGCGCAAAGGTCGGCCGCAGCAGCAGAAAAACCGCCGAGCCAAAGAGAACGCCGACGAGAACCGCAGTTTCCCAAATCATGGCCGATCCTCCGCTTTAGGTGCATCCACCCGGGTGCCGGTTTCCTCGATCGGACTCTCCATCGGCGAGGCATAACGTGCGCGCTCATGCGACTCGAGCGCCACCAGGCCGGTGCTCGACCGCACGAGCACGAAGATTAATTTGGTCGTGACTCCCACCACCACGAGAAACACGCCGACATCGAAAAACAGTGGTGTACCCACCGAAATGTGACCAAGAAAAACCGCCTCAAACTTTAGATGCGTGTGCTTGAGAAAGGCATCTCCCATCGCCATGGGGAGCATCGCGGTTCCCAGCGCGAGCAAGATACCCGCGACCGCAATTTGCACGGGATCGACGCGCAACACCTTTTGCGTCCGCTCCACCCCGAACGCCAGACAAAGCAGGATAAACGACAACGCCGAGCAGAGCCCGCCAATGAAGCCTCCGCCCGGCAAATTATGTCCGCGCAGCAACAGATAAATTGCGAACACGTTGATCAGGAAAAACAGAAACGCGGCCACCGCGCGAAGAATGAGAGAATCAGCGTTTCGCATCGTCGCCCTCCTTTTCTCCACGGCCGAGACCGTATCCCGCGGGACCGGTGGCACCCGCCGCGTATTCCTCCGGTGTTCGTTTATAACGACTGAGCAAACCCATCGCACCGAGAGCGGCGATCAGAAGCACCGTGATTTCCATCAAAGTATCGAAACCGCGAAAATCGACCAGGATCGTGTTCACCGCATTGGCCCCGTGGGCGAGCGGAATGGTGTTCTCGATAAAGTAATCTCCCAGCGGCGAAGCATGACGCGGGCGTAGCGCGATCACCGTAACCAACATCGCCAGCGCACCGATGCACACCGCCAGCACAATCGAGAGCCCGAGTCGCCCGCGCTGGGCCGTTGCCCGTTCCTCAGCCACCTCGGCCGATCGCGGAAAACGCGAGAGCAACAACAACACGAGCAGCAAGGTCGCGGACTCGGTGAGGATCTGGGTCATCGCGAGGTCAGGCGCCTGAAACAGCACGAAGTAAAATGTAATTAGAAACCCGACAATCGAGAGGGAGATCAACTGGCCCGACCAGCGTTTCATCCCAATGACGAGTCCGAGCGCCACAGCGATCAATCCCACGACAAAGGTGCGCAGCGGATCGAAGTCCTCCCACCGCGGCATCGGCGGCAGCAACGCTGCGCGCTCGACGATGAGGAAAGTGCCCAGGGTAATGACCGCGAACCCAAGCACTATAGGCAAATAGTCGAACGGCCGATCGGAACGCAGCATCGCGGTGAGACGCTTCGCCGCATACGGCAGTGCATTCACCCCCGCCTCGAACCCGCGATCGAACTGCAGCCACCGCGGCACGGCGACACGGTTCCAGCGGACCCGATGCAGCAGAGCATAAAGAAGCACGCCGAACGTGAGAATGCCGACGCTGACTCCCAATTCCCGCGTCAGGCCGTGCCACAACTTGAACGTTGAAAGTTCAGGCGAATGCAGTCCGGAAGTCGCGAACCAATTCAGCATTTGACCGAAAGGCCCGGGCAAAACGCCTCCGACCACACAGCCGAGGGCGAGTATTAGCGGCGGCAGCTGTATCCAAAAACTGGGGGCGTGAAACTCTTTCCCCGCCTCCCCGGAGGAGGGCCCGAAGAAAACGCCGTGAATAATTCTCGCCGCCGCGGCAACCAGCAACAATGAGGCCGTCACCATCATCGCGAGCGGAAACCAGTTAAGGAATCCGTCGCCCTCCCA